>JANMTN010000254.1:0-19329 GCA_031390685.1 Desulfobulbaceae bacterium | reverse complement strand
TCCGGGTAGGTTGCAAGAGGTGCCGGGCAACCGGCATCCATAGTGAAATGATCATGGCCCCGTCGTTTACGGGGAACAGAATTCGGCTTATAACCCGCTGCGTTTTTTAGGTGGCGTTACTTAAAGAGCACGCTCTTTTTTTTATTGATCTTTTAGTTTACGACACCTTATGCCGCAACAAAGAAACAGTAATCTTTTCCGGCTGTTTCTTTGAGAGGCGCCTGGTATAATATATGAGCGTTTTCGTTACGGCTCCATATGCCGACTGTAACATTTCAATATTATAGTTATTTCTGAATAACGGCTTTATGTTACCTCTTTTTATGCCATCTGCCGCTGTCATTATCCCTGCCGCCGGAAGCGGAACCAGAATGGGCCTGGGCCAGCCGAAACAGTACCATCACCTTGCTGGCGTCCCAATCCTGATTCATACCATCCGGGCCTTTGTCGCCGCTTCCGCCTCTATCAAGCGCATTATCGTTGTCGTCCCCCAGGACTTTATTGCTGAGACCCGCCAGCTCCTCACGGAATACCACCTGACCAGCACCGCCATCATCATCACCGGCGGCGGCAGGAGACGGCAGGATTCGGTGCTGGCCGGCATGGAGTGCCTGCCGGAGGCAACCGAGATCGTCCTCGTCCATGATGGCGCGCGACCACTGGTCACACCGGATCTCATCCAGCAATGCCTTGAGGCAGCATGGCAGCATGGCGCAGCCATTGCCGCCATCCCGGTCAAAGACACCTTGAAAAGGTCCCATCCCGATCAGACCATCGCCTGTACTGTTGATCGACAGGACCTGTGGCAGGCCCAAACCCCGCAGGCAGTCAGGCTCTCGCTGCTCAAGCAGGCTTATGCGGAGTTTGGCGACAGGGAAGTAACCGATGAGGCCGCCCTGCTGGAACTGGCAGGGATTGCGGTCACCCTGATTGAGGGCTCCGAGACCAACATCAAAATCACTCGACCCGATGATCTGGTTCTGGCGGAAAAAATCATGACGCACCCACCCTCCACCCCTACCATGCGTATCGGCCATGGCTACGACGCCCACCGTCTCGTTCCCGATAGAAACCTTGTCCTGGCGGGAGTTACCATCCCTCACCACCTGGGTCTCGCCGGCCATTCCGATGCCGATGTGGTCACCCATGCCCTATGTGATGCTGTGCTTGGGGCGCTTGGCGCCGGTGATATCGGCCGTCATTTCCCGGACTCGGATCAGCATTTCAAGGATATCTACTCCATCACCCTGCTGGAGCAGGTCATGGAGCTGGTCGCAGGTAAAGGTCTTGCCATCTCTAACGCCGATATCACCATCATCTGCCAGGCCCCGAAACTGGCGCCCCATATCAACACCATGCGCCAGACTCTGGCGACAACCTGTCAGGTAAGTGCGGAACAGATCAACCTGAAGGCCACCACCACCGAGAAAATGGGTTTTACCGGCAGAGAAGAAGGCATCAGCTGCCATGCCGTGGTTCTGCTGATTCCGTTATTCAATCAGGACAGACAAGAAAGGACACAGGACAGATGAACATCCCTATCAATCAGGAACGGCTGGCACGCACCTTTGTGCAACTCTGCGAAATTGACAGTCCGTCCCGCAGGGAGAAAGGAGTGTCCGACTACCTGATCAGGACTTTTCACGACCTGGGAGCCGCAAGCATCATAGAGGATACTTCGGCGCAGCAGACCGGCTCTGACTGCGGCAATCTCCTCATCTCCATTCCCGGAAACAAACCGGATCAGGAAACGATTTTTTTTGCCTGTCACATGGACACCGTGGAGCCTGGCTGCGGGGTAGAGGTGCGACGAGACGGCGACATCTTCACCAGCCGCGGCGACACCGTGCTGGGCAGTGACGACAAATCAGGGATTGCCGCCCTCATTGAGCTGATCCGGATACTTAAGGAAAAAAAGATCAACCATGGCCCGATCGAGCTCCTGTTCACCACCTGCGAAGAGATAGGTCTGCTCGGGGCCAAGGCCCTGGACCGCACCAGGATGACCGCCAGTTATGGATATGCCCTCGACTCAACGGGCATTGACCGGGTTATAACCGGGGCGCCGGCCGCCAATAAACTGAAGATCGAGGTCCACGGTATTGCCGCCCATGCCGGACTCCATCCGGAACAGGGGATCAGTGCCCTGTGCCTGACGGCAAGGGCCATTGCCGATCTCCGCCTGGGGCGCCTTGATGAGGAATCAACAGCCAACTTTGGACTCATTCACGGAGGGGTGGCCACCAACATCATCCCGGACCACATCACCATTGAAGGTGAGGTCAGAAGCCACTCCCTGCAGAAGCTGGCCGCGCATACCGAAGAGATCAAGCAGACATTTCAGCAGGTGGTCGCATGCTGGCCGCTCCCGCCAGGCAAGCGAGACAAAGGCGAGACTCCGGCCCCGGCTCCTCTCCCGCCTACGATCAACGTCCAGCTGGAATACCCGGCCATGCATCTTGATCTGGACGATCCGGTGCTGGTACGAGTCAAACAGGCCGGCATGAATCTGGGCCGTAACCTGGAGTTTCAGATTGCCGGAGGCGGTAGCGATGCCAATATCCTGAACAACTTCGGCTTGCCCACCGCCATCATCGCCACTGGCATGGACAAGGTCCATACCACAGATGAATGTCTTGATCTGAAAGACCTGATCCGCCTGACTGAACTGCTCTTCGTCATTGTGGTGGCCTAGACGGCAACCTGCAGCTCACCTTCTGAAAAAATGAAAATCTACCATCCGTTTGTCAATAATCTCAATATTATTTCACTTGGCTGGGGATGTGCGGTGAGAACGGAACTCATCAGGAGATACTTTCCGGAACAACCTGTCTTGTTTTTTGATTATCTGGGGAATTTCGACGGACTTGATACCTGCACCCAGATCATCATGAACAATTTCCATGATTTTCAAGACATAGACGATTTTTTCTATTATCCGCACCCCAAATGGAATACCGAGATTGAACTGAAACCCATTTCCTTGTGTTTCAATCCCCCAGGAACAACCCAAAACATATTAGTGAGCAAACATTTTATTGATCTTGTATTCTATCACTACCAAAACACCATTGATACCCTGCAATCATTCAAGAGAAAGATTGAACGGTTCAAAATTTTGCTCCAAGAAATAAAATGCGAAACCATCTTTCTTTACTATCGACAGTATGACGAGCCGATAAACGGCAATTACGCTGAAAGCAGTCATTATTCAATAGATGAAAAATTAGCCAGGCTGGAGTCAGAATCCATACGATTCCGAGACGCCATTGAAAAAAAATATCCCTTACTGCAATTCAAGCTCATCGCCTTGATCATGGAACCTTTTACATTTCATGATCAAGTGACTCCGGCAATTGACAAATTTCTTCAACAAAAATCAAGCTCCACCAGAAATATCATTTATGATAGAGTTCTCACTTCTGTTCCTGAAGATAAAGGCAAGATCTCATCAAAAAGCTGGGGCCGGATCTATCGGAAGCATCTGATCACAAACCCTCTTATGCGAATGGGTAAGGCCTGTCTCACCATTCCTTTTAAAGTGGCAAAAAATTTCCAGCAATTAAGAAAAAAATGTGCCTTCTCAAAGGGATTATCATAAAAAACCACAATTATTGACCCGGAAAGCACACAGTCGCAGCATTCAATCCACCTTACACAAGTTCTATCTGCCCGGGAGTGCCGGCGACAATCTCCCCGATCTCGGCACAGGCCAGGGAATATCCCTGCGCCTGCATCTCCCGCAGGATAGCAGCGGCAGCACTTGAGCTGGCCGCAATCAGCAGGCCGCCTGATGTCTGCGGATCAGCCAGAATCATCTCCAGTGAATCCTGCTCGGGACGCCTGCCCATAAGCATCCCGGCGTAATGCTTCCTGTTCACATGCGCGCCTTCGGGTATAATGCCCATATCAACAAACTCCCTGACCCCAGCAAGCACCGGA
Source organism: Desulfobulbaceae bacterium (assembly GCA_031390685.1). Lineage (GTDB taxonomy): Bacteria > Desulfobacterota > Desulfobulbia > Desulfobulbales > Desulfocapsaceae > UBA2270. The sequence goes on along the minus strand of JANMTN010000254.1, from coordinate 15,387 downwards.
ACCTGTTCCCCAAAGATCCTGGCGGCCACCCCTGAGGCCAGCAGCATCTCCGAGAGATGCCCCAGCAGACCGAAACCGGTAATATCGGTACAGGCATGCACCTTCTCGCCATGCCCCCGCAGCTCCTGCATGACCTTGGCAGCCAGTCGATTCAAGGTCGCCATCACCTCGACAATCCGGGCCTCCACCTCTGGCCCAGCCAGATTACCCTTGATGGCCGTTGACAGGATCCCAAGTCCCAGCGGTTTGGTCAGGATCAGCCGATCTCCCGGACGGGCCCCGGCATTAAGCAGGACCTGATCAGGATGAACCACGCCCGTGACCGAAAGGCCATACTTCAACTCAGTATCCTCAATGGAATGACCACCCACCAGCAAGGCGCCTGCTTCCTGCACCTTATCTAAGCCCCCGCGGATCACTTCCCGGAACACCGAGATATCCATGGTCTTCACCGGACAGGCCAGGATATTCATGGCCAGGAGTGGCCTGCCGCCCATGGCATAGACATCGCTCAAGGCGTTGGCCGCGGCGATCTGGCCGAAGCTGAACGGATCGTCGACAATGGGGGTGAAAAAATCCAGGGTCTGAATCAGGGCCGTCTCGTCGTTGAGACGATAGACCCCGGCATCATCGCCGGTTTCAGCTCCCACAATGAGATTCGGATCCTTGGGCAGGGTAATCCCGCAAAGTATCTGGCCCAGATCCCCTGGGCCCAGTTTAGCCGCTCAACCAGCAGCTTTAACTGTACTTGTCAGTTTTATCATTTTCCTTCACCTCCTTTTCCTTGACCCGCTCTTTCGGGGACAGTTCAAGAGAAAAAATTACCACATCATTCTTTCTTGTTGAATTTCTGCACAACTTCATTATAAATGATTATTATCAGATTTGAGAGAAAGGCACAAAGACAATTCCTCTTTGTGCCTTTCCCCATTTTGGCACCTGAAAGATAACTGGCACATCTTCTTGCGAGAAATATACATGATAAACAACAATAAACAGCGCCCTGATTCAGGACGACCAAGGCATGAATGTGGCGTATGCGGTATATTTGGCCATGATGATGCGGCAAAACTTACCTATTTCGGGCTCTATGCCCTTCAGCACCGGGGTCAGGAAAGCGCCGGGATTGTTACCTCCAATGGTAAGAAAGTCTCTATTCATAAAGCCATGGGCCTGGTTCCGGAAATTTTTACCGAATCCATCCTCCAGAGTCTGCCTGGCCATATGGCCGTTGGCCATGTCCGCTACTCCACTACCGGTTCTTCCAATATCACCAATACCCAGCCGCTGCTGGTAACCCACAAGGGCACCACCCTGGCGGTTGCTCACAATGGCAATCTGGTCAATGCCATTGAGCTGCGGCATGATCTGGAAGAAAAGGGCTCCATCTTCCAGACCGGTATGGACAGTGAGGTAGTGCTACACCTCATGGCGCGTACCACCCATCTTGGCCTGGACCGCGCCCTCACAGAATCTTTTTCCTGCCTCAAAGGCGCCTACTCCATCCTGCTCATGACCCCGGATACCCTGGTGGCGGTGCGTGATCCCGGCGGTTTCAGACCGCTCTGTCTGGGCAAGCTCAATAATGGCGGCTGGGTTGTCGCCTCAGAGACCTGCGCCCTTGACCTGATTGAGGCCAAGTATGTGCGTGATATCGAGCCGGGTGAAATGCTCATTATCACCAAGGATGAGATGCGCTCAATCTTCCCCTGGCCAAAACAGAAGACCAGCTTCTGTATCTTTGAGCAGGTCTATTTTGCCAGGCCCGACTCCGATATATTCGGGATCAATGTCTATGAAACCCGAAAACGGATGGGCGAGATCCTGGCCCGCGAATGCCCCATCGACGGTGATTTTGTCATGCCCTTCCCTGACTCCGGGAACTATGCGGCCCTTGGCTATTCACAGGCATCCGGACTGCCCCTGGAGATGGGTATGATCCGCAACCATTATGTGGGCAGGACCTTCATCCTGCCCACCCAATCGATGCGCGACTTCAATGTGCGGGTTAAGCTCAATCCAGTCCGCTCGCTTCTGAAAGATAAACGGATTATCATCGTCGAAGACTCAATTATCAGGGGAACTACCGGTAAAAGCAGGGTCCGTTCGCTTCGCGACGCCGGGGCCAAAGAGGTCCACATGCTGGTCAGTTGTCCGCCAACGCGGAATGCCTGTTATTATGGCATTGATTTTCCCTCTTCTAAGGAGCTGGTCGCCACGAAGAGATCTGTAACTGAGATTGCCGACTATCTGGGTCTGGATTCTCTCTATTATCTGAGCCTGGAAGGACTGGTTGAGGCCGCTGGCCTGGGTAAGGAGAATTACTGCCTAGCCTGTTTTAATGGTAAATACCCGGTAGAGCCAGACCTCAATTTTCACAAAGAAGCGCTGGATATTTAGGTGCCGTTATGAAATAAGCAGTGCTTTTTTGCTTATTTTATTACGGCACCTTATGCCGCTTCAAAGAAAAAGCCAATCTTTTCCGGCTTTTTCTTGGAGTGGCGTCTGGCAGACAACATACAAGAGGTCATTCAGAAATAATGCGTAGCAACCTGCCCTGTTCACTCTTTTAAAATCGAAATTGTTTTTACATGACGACTTGAACCAGAACTCAACAAACAAGAACGCCTTGAAAGACTCAATTTCCATAGATACCTACGAATGCAATGGCTGTGGAACATGCGTGGCGATCTGCCCTGATGTCTTCGTGATGGATGAGACTGGAGAAAAAGCTGCGGTCATAAACCCCAATGCCGAAATCACGCCCCGGCTAGAAGAAGCGGCATCCTATTGTCCCACCAAATGTCTTTTGCTGCCCAAGGGTCTGCCCTGATGATTGTGCATGGTATGAGCCATCAACAATTAACAAAAATATTTGAATCGGGAGCAACCAGTGACCCTTTAGACGAAATTCTTTCCCTGGTCGCCCTGATCCAGCCGACCTTCAACCCCTTCCTCCTCCGGCAACTGCATCATGATACAGCACGACTCTTTGCCGGAACCTATCCAGGATTTCGTGCCAGCAATACCCAATACCATGACCTCAAACATACCTACAGCGTGGTCCTGGCCACCGCAAGACTGTTGCATGGTCTGACCTGCGCCGGCCATGGCCAGGGTATTTTCATCCAGGTCATGGAACAGGCCCTATACAGCGCTTATTTTCATGACACCGGTCTGCTCACGAAAACTTCAGACCAGGCTCTCTCGGGAGCAATCTATATTCAAAATCATGAAGAGCGCTCTATAACGGTTATGACGCAATATCTTGAGAGCAACAATCTTTCTCATGCCCTTATTCAGGAATGCGCCGCTGTGATCAAGTGTACCGATCTTACCCTTGACCCAGAAGATATTGCCTTTCCATCACCGGCGTCAAAACTGGCTGGATACATATTAGGCTCCGCTGATATTCTGGCCCAAATGGCCGACCGGTGCTACCTTGAACGCTTGCCTTCTTTATTTCAGGAACACAAAGATGGTGGCCTGAAGGCCTACGACTCCGCCATTGAACTCATACAAGACACCACTTTTTTTTATCACAACACTATTACCGAAAGATTAGAAATGACGTTCACCAATACCGCACAGGCCATGCAGGCACATTTTCACGCACGATGGCAGATCAACGACAATCTCTATTACACCAATATCGGGAACAATCTTGACTATCTCAAAAAAATTCTTCAAACATGTGAAGAAAAAATGGAATGTCTTGAGACCTTTCTTAAAAGAAACCCCACACCCTGATACACCCAGAGTAAATTCCCATTATGGGAGGACTCAACAATGAACACGTTGTGGCTCCGGCCAATTACGTAAACGCATCATAGTATCATTAATTCAAGGTAACTCAGCACCACAAACCTGCTTATTCTTTTTTTAATCAGGTCTTCCGGCGGTGCTTAACCGGCAGGATTTTCATCTGTTCCCGGTATTTGGCTACGGTGCGCCTGGCAATCTGGACATTGGTCTCGGCAAGTTTTTTGGAAAGGGCATCATCGCTGAGCGGTTTCTGCGGGTCCTCGTCCTTGATCAGTCTGCGAATCCGTTCCCGGATAGATTCAGCGGCCAAAGGGTCTTCGCCCTCTCTTGGGATAGAAGTGGAAAAGAAATATTTCAGTTCGTAGATGCCTTGCGGGGTATGAACATATTTGTTGGAGGTGACCCGGCTGATTGTGGATTCATGCATCCCGATGTCTTCGGCCACGTCCCGGAGGATGAGGGGTTTGAGCCGGGTAGGACCATATTCAAAAAAGTCATGTTGAAAACGAAGGATGCTCTCCATGACCTTGAAAATGGTGCGCTGTCTCTGGTGGAGGGATTTAAGGAACCATTCGGCGTCCTTGAGTTTTTCCTTGATATAAGCGCGTGAATCCCTCTGCATGGCAGTGTTGCTCTCCAGCAGCTTCTGATAATGAGAGGAAAGCTTGAGGTGAGGCAGGTCATCGTCATTGAGCTGCACCACATACTGTCCATCAATCTTTTTCACATAGACATCAGGGACGATGTAATTGGTGCTTTCTTCCGCATAGGGCAGCCCAGGGTAGGGAGAGAGTTCCGAGGTAATAAAATTGATGGCCTTGATGATCTCAGGTTTTTTTCGTCCGGTTGCCCTGGCAATAGCCGCATGGTTGCTGGTCTGGAGGTGATCGAGATGATGGAGGACGATCTCGGCCGCCAAAGAATTCCCCTGACCTTTCCGTTCAAGCTGGAGAAAGAGCGATTCACTGACATTTCTGGCGGCTATCCCTGGCGGGTCAAGGTCCTGAATAACCTCGAGAACGTACTCGGCCGCGTCCTGATCACATCCTGTCTCCTTCATGATCTCCAGCAGATCAACTTCAAGAAAGCCGTAACGGTTGAGATTGCCGATGATAAAAAAAGCAATGTCCCACTCTTCTGAGTCGAGATCGCTGTGAACCAGTTGCCAATGGAGATAGGCGGAAAGTCCCGGCTTCTGCGAGATGAAGTCAAACTGACTTGGGGCATCGGCCGCTGGGGTCTCGTGGGAAAAGGAAAAATTGTCGTCAAAATTATTAGCGTAATCCTCCCAATTGGTCTCAGGCATGGTATCTGCCGCCCTGACGGGTTCGGTAAAATCAGTTTCCTGGCCGACACCCTGCACTTCTTCGATCGAGGAGAGGCTCTGGGGATTGCTGATCTCTTCCTGAACATCGAAATCTTCTTCCAGGGCTGGATTCTGTTCCAGCTCTGCCTGCAGTGCGTTGCTCAATTCCAGACGGTTGAGCTGCAACAGCCTGATCGCCTGACGCAACTGTTGAGTCATCACCAGTTTCTGGGTCAGTTTGAGCTGTTGTCTCAGTTCCAGGGCCATGGTGTCGCTTACATGCTGAAGTTTTCGCCCAGATACATTTTCCTGGCGACTTCACTGACGATGATGTCATCGGCCACGCCACTGGTAAGAATCTGCCCGGAGTTCATGATATAGGCAAAGTCACAGACCTTCAGGGTCTCACGGACGTTATGATCAGAGATCATAACACCGATGCCTTTATCCTTCAGTCCGATGATAATCTTCTGCAGATCGGCGACTGCCAGCGGATCAATACCGGCAAATGGTTCATCCAGCAGGATAAAGTTTGGCCGGGTAGAAAGGGCACGCATGATCTCTACCCGCCGGCGTTCACCGCCTGAGAGGGCATGCCCCTTGTTGTGGCGCAGGTATTCAATTTTCAGATCTGCCATCAATTCATTGATCCGATTATTGATCTCATTTCTGGAGAGGCCGAGCGGTTCAAGGATGATACGGACGTTTTCTTCAACGGTCAGCTTCTTGAAAACTGATGGTTCCTGGGCAAGATAGGAGATGCCCTTCAAGGCCCGCTTGTGGATAGGAAGGGCGGTGATATCCTCACCATTGAGCAACACCTGCCCGCTGTCTGGCCGGATAAATCCGGCAATAGTGTAAAACGAAGTGGTCTTGCCGGCACCGTTTGGGCCAAGCAGACCAACCACAATACCTGTATTCACCTGCAGGCTGACGCCATCGACCACGGTACGGTTACGATAGCGTTTGACGATTTTATTGGTTTCAAGCTGGGCCATGGGTGAATGTCTGATTAGTTATTTCGGGATGATGGTGGCATTGACCCGCCCGCCTTTTTTGCCGGAAGTGGTGGATGCCTTGGAAGGAATGACCTCAGAGCGGCCTTCGTCCAGGTAATAGACAATAGTCTCGCCAGATACCTGGTTTTTACCCTGCCAGGCCTTAGCCCCTCCTGAGAGGATGACTTTTCTCTCCGGGGCCAGATAGTCCATCCTGTCCCCCGTGCCAAGCCAGTCGCCTTTAGTGACCTCTACATTGCCCACACAGAGAAGTTTTGTGACCTCCTGTCCGCCGCCACCCTTGCCGGCTTGACTATAATAAACAGTCATCTCATTGGAGTTGATGCGGACGTCCCCCTGGGTGGCATGAACATTGCCAGAGAACAGGACACTGTTCTTTTGTTCGAGCGAAACCATCCGATCGGCCTCGATGTTAATGGGGGCCTTATTGGTAGCGGCTTTGTCGGCAGACCATGCGGGGGCGGCCATAAACAGCAGAAACAACAACAGGGCATGGACAAAAAGCCGAGAGTTGGCGAGGAGAGAAAGACGCATAGGGGACTCCTGTTCAGGTTGAAATTTATAAAAACATTGAAAATGTAATGCAATTATTGAGCCTATGATACTCGGGGCTATATAAATTGTAAAGGTGCGGGATGGCAAAGCGTAGTCGATCTTGCAAAAAAGTGGCGGCATCGCGGGCAATTCTGCCAAGCATAGTTACGAATAATGTTGCCATGTGGCAGTTATATAAGTATAAAAATATGAATCACTACACATCGCGGCAGTGCCGCATGTTAAGATCATGGCGGCAGCCATCAGGAAGCGCAGGACACCATGCCTGGCACGCATCACTGATACAACCCCGGGAACACAAGATTGATTACAAAAATTGCTAACGGAGTACACACCGTTACGACACCCTTACAAGCAAGGTTAATGAATGGCTGAAGAGATAGATTTTGATGCAATTTTAGGCAAGTATCACTCTGATCCTTATGATTATGTAGAGATCTGCGCAACGCATACCGGCCGTGTAAGTTTCAAGGTCGCGGAAGGAAGTAATGTCAATTCACCAAGTGGTGAATGGTTGCACATTCCCGGTAGCCCACTTTTTGAAATTACCAGGGAACGAAACCCAAAACTTATTACCGCAAAGACCAATGGCACGATCTCTTCTGTGCGTACGGAGCTTGAAGGGCAATTTGTAGAGGCAGGAGAAAAACTGCTGACTATCCGTCACCCGCTGAAAAAGAAAGAGGTTATCGAGAGCATCCTCAAAGAAGTCCTCTATCTTTTTCCGGCCCCGGAGAGGGCAAAATATTTTTTTTCCCTTGATGTTCAGTCCCGAATCGAAAAAAATGGGGCAAAAACACTCACTATCAAACCCGGTGATGAAATCATTATCATGTCTCTGATGAAGCGGGACACTCCTATCTATTATAACGGTGAGACGGGCGTAATTCATTCAGTTTACTTCACCCCGGGAGTCTCGGTCGACCAGGGACAACCACTCATCGGCATCTGCGCCTCGGACAAATTGCCACTGATCCAGAAGATCATTACCAGGGTCAAGGCGGACTGGGACAAGCTGATAGAATCTGCCCACTTAGAAGAAGAGTAGCATTGGAATGACGAGGCATTGCCATAAAAAACAAACCTCGTCACTCCATGTTCCTTGACATCCAATCCCTTATGCTGAAATTCTTTTTTGTGCCACTTCCATGACGGCAATAAATTGCCCGACCCCTGCCTCTTTGCAGGAATATCTGTGGAAGCATGAACTACCCAACCGCCGCCAAAATCCCCCCCCCTCTCCTGAAAAAATCATCCGTTATGGAGCCATTATCGGCTCAGTGATTCAGTGCCATTCTTCAATGGGCCGGGCCATGGAACAAGCCCGCCAGCATATTATCAATCTTGAAGCGGCAGGCGGTTCAGCAGCCAGCGGAACCGTAATTCTTGCCGACACGCTGATGCACTCAAAGGGCCGATTTGCTCGAACCTGGCACGCCCCGATAGGTGGGCTCTGGGGTTGTATAATTTTGGCCGACACCTTCATGCCCCGGGCCAGAACCCTCCTGCCTCTTGCTCTTGGAGTTGCCTGTTGCGAGGCCGTTCGTGATCTGGGCGCCAAGAAGGCCTGTGTGCGCTGGGTCAATGATGTCCTGGTTTCCGGACAAAAAATCGGTGGTTTTCTGGTGGAAAGTTTTCGCAGTCCCCGATATGGAGAGGAGTACCATCTGCTTGGTTTTGGTATCAACATCAACAATAACTGCTTCCCTGAAACCCTGGCCAATATGGCGGTATCACTGAGCCATACCCTGGGCATCCCAGTCAATCTCCATGACTTTACCCTTTCATTTTTAGCAAAGATGACCTGGAATATAGGGCTGCTCTGTTACGAAGAAGAACAAGATCTTCATCGTGATTGTTCTTGGCAGGATTCAGGAAATTCGGAAGGACAGAAAAGTCATCTCCTGCTTGAGCAGTGGAAAAATTTATCGGACACCCTGGGAAGACGAGTACTCTACGGTTATGATATCCAAAAAAAACCGCAATACGAGGCAACGGTGACTGGAATCAGGCCAGATGGGGCCATTGTCATGCAACTTGACGATGGCAATCAAATTATTGAACATAGCGGGGAACTGCAATATCTATGAGCATTATCATGCCTCCGTTTTCATCGCCCTCGCCAATGAACATCGCTGAGTAGTTTCAAGGAACAGATCTCTCGCTGTAACAGATGCCGTCCGTAATGATATAAAAGGGAAAGAGCTTCGTGAAGACTGGAACCAGACAAATGAAGCCGATGCAAACGGTTCAGGGGTTGATTCTGGGCTGATGCCAGGATCTTGATCGTACCCTGAGAAAGGGGCAGAACCGGCGCCTGTTCCCGTTCTGTCTGACAACATCGGCACACGATACTCCCGGCCCGGCTATCAAAACCATAGCCTCGGATGGCGCCAAATGGCTGATTACATCGCAGGCAGGAACTGAGATTGGGCCGGTAGCCTATCTGCTCAAAAAATTTTATCTGAAACAGGGCGAGAACGGTCATAGCGGGTCGTCCAGTCTCCAGCGACTGCAGCGCCCAGTGCAGAAGAGAGAAAAATCCATCGTCACCATCAAGTTCACGGGTTGCCACAAGGGTCAGCTCACGAATAACTGTGGCCGCCATATAGAGAGGCATACTCTGTCGAAGACGGATAAAGCTCTCGAGCAGTTCCGCCTCAACAATGAAGACCATATTGCCGCGCCGTGGTTCCGTATAGCGGATGGAGAGAAGACTAAAGAGTTCAAGCTTGTTGACAAAGCGCTTCTGACTCCGTTTTGCCCCCTTGGCAATACCCGTCATCCTCCCGCTATTTCGGCTGTAAAAAGTAACGATCTGATCCGCTTCACCGTGATCATAACAGTCAAGGACAATCGCGGCAGACTCTTTACCAGGCTCGGACATGAGATAACAACTGTTCAAATGATGAGGCTACATTCGCCCCTGCTTCCCTGTCCAGAGTCTGCCGAACGAACTCTCTCCTGAGGGCGTTACATCTTTTTAATATATGAGGCCTCTTTTATTTTCGTAACCCAGGCGCCAAACTCCTTTTTCATCTTTTCTTCATACAGTGTTTTTTTGATCTCTTCTTTCACTGATTCGTAGGGGGCCTGAAGCACAATCCCCCCTTCCTGGCTGGAAAGAAGTTTAAAAAACTGATATCCGTCAGGTGTCTCCACAACCTTGCTTACTTGACCCGGACTAAGAGGGGAAACAGCCGTCCACATATAGTCCGCCATTTCCTCTTTTTGGAATGTTCCAATATTGCCGCCATCTGCAGCCGAAGGAAACTCTGAAAACTTCTTGGCAAGAGTGGAAAATTCCTGGCCGCTTTCCACCAGGCCACGCACTCGCTCTGCCTTTTTCCGGGCTTCGGATTTTGCAGCTGCGTCAACCTTGTCAGGATTCTTTGGATCTTTTTTCGAGACAAAGCCCATCTGCAGCAGATAATAGCCACCTGGCTCCACATGTTTAGTGTAATGGGTGTCATAGTAATCAAGAATCATATCATCGGTGATGATAATCTTTGAGCGCACCTCATAATTAAGAATCTTGCTTTGCAGGATCTGATTCCTTAAGTTATCCCGATATGCTGCCTCGGTCATGCCCATGTTGCTTAATTGATCACGAAACTGTTCAGGGCTCATGTTATTGGTGGCGATCATCTGCTTGAATGCGGCCTCAAGTTCCTCATCAGTAACAGTTACCTTCTGCTTTGCCGCCTCCTGGGCAATCAGTTTTTTATCAATAAGGCCATTAAGCACTTCTTCTCTGGCGCGTCTGAGGGCCACAGACAGTTCCTCGGCAGGGGCCTGTTCCGTGATTTTCTGAAAAAAACCTCTTCCTTCTTCATTGACCTCCGACATAGTGATGACATCGTCATTCACCACCGCGACAACCCTGTCAACCAGTTCAGCCAGGCAATTCCCTGGAAGAACGAGAGTAAGAATAAGCAGAATGGCCGCTCCAGAGAAAGATAAAAAACGCGCAGTAACAACAGACAGGATATTCATGGGGGCACCTTAAATCCGAAAAGGAGGAAATAAAATTGGACGCAACAACCCTTAAACCATCATTTAAGAACAACATCAACCTTACAATGGCGGGAACGCCTAAGGAGCTATTAAGCGAGTGACCAAAAAAGCATTACTCATTCCCTGACAGCTCCTGGCTCTTTTTTCAGTAAATGAATGTACCATAAAATTTATTTTGCCACATCATGTTATGATTATTTTATCGTATAATGGAAAATTCCGGTACTGTCACCACCGATCTCTTTTTTACCGGTTGACTTTCTGCGGAAATAACATATTTTATCATTTTGTAATGTATACAGAACTAAAACTTTTACTAATAATCTGGAGTCAAGCGAATGAAATTAATTGCCAACACCTTTCTCGGTAAAATATCCCAAGCCGTGATATTCTGTCTGCTGCTTTCCATCAGTTCAGCCCATGCGGCGACAAAGATGCCCTCATTCAGCCTCCCTGATGCTGTCAGTGGCTCTACAGTCAACAGTACCAAATTTACCGGAAAGACCTTGCTCGTTACATTTTTTGCGACATGGTGTCCTCCCTGCATGCAAGAAGTCCCAACACTGATAGAATTACAGCAGCAATTCTCCAAGGCCGATTTTTCAGTGGTAGGACTCTCTGTGGATGAAGGTGGGCCAAAAACTGTGGCCAAGTTTATTCAAAATCGCTCAATCAACTATCCTGTTTTGATGGCAGATGCTGATACTGCCCGTAATTTTGGTGGAGTAGTCGGTATCCCCACATCATTTCTTGTCGACAAAGACGGAAATGTAGTAAAAAAATATCCAGGCTATGTACCCCACACAGTTCTTGAACAGGACATCAAAAAAATAATGAATTAGCATTCATTATTTTCGGCTTTTCATTTGACATACGCCCACCAGCTGACTATATTTGCAGATAATAATAGTTTGTTTACCCTGGAAAAACCCAGATAAGAATAACCTGATTACTATTGGAGAAAAAAATGAAAAAAGGAATCGTTTCTGTCATTGTTGCTCTGTCATTCATGGTTTGTGGAGCAACCGCTTCTTTTGCCTGCACCGGTGTCGTTAAAGCCGTTGATGGTAAAAAAGTAACCGTAACCTGTGATGATGGCACCGAGGCAACTGCTGATGGCGCTGCAAAAGTTGGCGACAAAGTAACTGTAAAAGATGGCAAAATTGCCGCTCCCAAGAAGGCTGCCATCGAAGGTTGTTAAGTAACAGAATTTTTGTTTTTAATTATCCTGAAAGGGCTGATTGATGTACATCAATCAGCCCTTTTTTTTCAGAGAAAATATCTTAACAGCTCGTCCTTGCCGCTGGCTGCCCCTGCAAGAGCGCGCCCGGTCTTGCACGGGCGTCTCCTCCGGTTTCAATGTAACCATTTAAGGTCTGAGCCACGGAAAAAGATGGTATTTTACCCGATCAATCTGAATATTACCGGTCAACTCTGCGTGGTCATAGGGGGAGGTGGTGTTGCTACGCGAAAAATAACCTCTCTCCTCTGTTGTGATGCCAGAGTGCGGGTTATTAGTCCAGAACTTTGCGCCGGGGTAAAACAACTCATAGACAAGAACCACCTGGAATGGATTCCAAGGGCCTATCTGACTGGGGATCTGCAGGGAGCAAGCCTTGTCTTTGCCTTGACAGACCGCCCGGATGTGCAGCTTCAGATAGCGACCGAGGCCAAAAAACAGGGGATCCCGGTAAATATTGCCGACAATCCCGAGGCCTGCACCTTTCAAATCCCCGCCACCATCCGCCAGGGTGAGCTCCTGATCACAATCTCAACGGGCGGCTGCAGTCCGGCCCTGGCCTCCACTATCCGTAAAGAGCTGGAACTGCACTATGGCCCGGAATATGGTGAGCTCGTAAAACTGCTTGCTGAGATCCGGCAACTTACAGTAGGACAAGGTCCTACTCCGCAAGAACATAAATTGCTGTTTGAAAGGCTCCTCCAGACGAATATTCTTTCTCTTCTCAAAAGAAAAAACTGGCAACTGCTACATAAACAATTGAATGAAATTCTGCCTCCGGCAATAAATGCAAAGGATATAGTGCAGAAGATACGAGGACATTGACCATGTGACGTAATGCAAGGCATCCTGTATGCCTGAATAATGGCTTGTTCTCCTGAAATCCCTCCCTTAACCTGACTAATAATAATGTATGAAATAAGTTATTTACTTTTTCGGGTGATTCTGGCTGTTAGCTTCACCGCCCTGATCTTCTATGGCATCTTTTTTGTCAAGCAGCAGGAAAATATCAGGACTCTTGCCAGGATGACACTGCTGGCCGCAGGCGTTCTGCAGACCCTGTATATCCTGTTCCGCTATCTGCAGACCGGATACACACCCATTACCTCGCAGCATGAGACAATTGTTTTTTTTGCCTGGTCAGTAACCTGGGCCTATCTTTCCTTCCGGTGGCGTTATACAGTCAAAAATTTTGGCGCCTTTATCTCCCTCCTGCTTTTTATCTTGCTTCTGATTGCCGCAGGCGCGTCCCGTGCCATTAATCCTCTGCCACCAGCCCTGCAAAGCTGGTGGCTGCCAGTCCATGCCGGGATTTCAGTCATATCATACGCCTTCCTGGCCCTGGCCTTCTGCGGCGGGATCATGTATCTCCTGCAGGAACGCGAACTGAAGAACAAACGATTCGGCTACTTCTTCAGTCGCCTGCCCTCGCTCGATTCCCTGGACCAATTGAATGCCCACTGTCTGGCCACCGGTTTTGTCCTGTTGACCCTTGGTATCATTACCGGTTCCATCTGGGCGCGTCAGGCCTGGGGAACCTACTGGCACTGGGACCCAAAAGAGACATGGTCGTTGATCACATGGTTTCTCTATGCCGCCCAAATTCATCAGCGTTTTTCCGCGGGCTGGCGAGGAAAACGGGCAGCAGTCATGGCTGTTATCGGTTTTACCTCGGTACTCTTTACCCTCTGGGGAGTAACTTTTCTGCTCGGAGGTATACACAGCTATGCCCAGTGATATGATTCTACTGCTGGGGGTGAATCATAAAACAACCCCTCTGGCCGTGCGCGAGCAGTTGGCCCTGAACAAGGGTTACGAAGAGCCTTTGCTTGCCCTTCGCAACATTGCCGGCTGCAAGGAATGTTATCTGCTTTCCACCTGCAACCGGGTGGAGATAGTCGTTGTCGCCGAGGCAAACGCCCAGGTGGAAGAGGATATAGCGAAACTTCTTTTTGGTACTTCAGTAGCGCCGGAACAACGTCAGGACTATCTCTATATCTACCGCAACAATGAGGCCGTGCATCACCTTTTTATGGTCTCTACCAGCCTTGATTCTATGATTGTGGGAGAGGCCCAGATCCTGGGCCAACTGAAAGAGGCCTATCGCCACGCCTCAGAGATTAAATGCACCGGGCCTGTCCTGAACAGACTGCTGCACAAATCTTTTTCCGTGGCCAAGCGGGTGCGCAGTGAGACCCAGATCGGCGCCTCCGCCGTCTCTATCAGCTATGCGGCGGTTGAACTTGCCAAAAAGATCTTCGGCACCCTCGAAAACAAAAATGTCCTCCTGATCGGGGCAGGAGAGATGGCAGAGCTTGCCGCCGAACATCTGGTCAGCCAGGGTGTAAGCAAGGTGGTGGTGGCGAATCGAACCCTGTCGCGGGCAATGGATCTGGCCAGACGATTCAATGGAACCGCGGTTTCCCTCGATGAATTATTTTCTCAACTTGAACAGGCGGATATCGTCATCAGCTCCACCGGGGCACCCAACATTATCCTGCATAAAAAAGATGTCAAACCAATCATGCGAATCCGCCGCAATGAGCCGATTTTTTTTATAGATATTGCCGTTCCCCGTGATCTGGACCCAGAGCTTAATACTCTCGACAATGTCTATCTCTACGACATTGACGATCTGCATAATGTGGTGGAGATAAACAAATCAGAACGAGACAAAGAGGCGGTCAAGGCCCGCCGCATTGTTGATGAGGAGGCCTTGAAATTCCAGAACTGGCTGGATGGTTTATCCGTGGTTCCCACCATTACCGCGCTCAGAAAAAAAGCGGATGACATCTGCCAGGCCGAGCTGGAACGAACACTGAGCCGGCTGCCACAGCTTAGCGCCGATGAGCAGAAGACGATTGCAAAAATGGCCTCAGCCATAAGCTCAAAGCTTCTGCATGACCCCCTCTCTTACCTGAAAGATGAAAGCTGCAAGGAACAGAATGAAGTCAAGGTAGAGATGATCCGCGCCGCCTTCGGTCTGGTGGATAAAGATTGATATCCCGTCCGCGCCAGGAACTTCTGGAAGATGAATGGCTGGTTGTTCGTCATTCAGGAGAGATCCCGGAGATTGCCCTCCACTCAGCATTCTATTATCTTACGGAAGATCTCAATGGCCCACAACTGCGATTAAATGTGGATGAAATGCAGTATTTGCAAGAAGCTGCCGCCACACGCTACCAGGAGATCATCCTGCGAGATCTTTGCTATGAAAACCGGGAGTTCACTGTCTATCGAGGGATTCGGCGGGCTATTTTTAACTGGCACCGTTTTGTCGCCTTCTGTGAACGGCAGGACGTCAACTGTCACAACTTACGCAGGCCAGGGATGGCCGAATGTCACTCGCTCCAGAGACGGATAAGGAGCGACCGCAGCACCACGGCAGAAGCCCTTCTGATTTTACTGAAAAGGGTCACGCATGCCGCGAATTCTCCCTCCCCCTCTCCTGGTCGCTCTTCCGCCATCCCTGGTTCGATCAACAT
>JANMTN010000197.1:0-3542 GCA_031390685.1 Desulfobulbaceae bacterium | reverse complement strand
CCGCCGGCAGCATCCGGGTGAGCTCCAGATACCGCCGCAACTCCTGATCGCTGAAATAGCAGGTTCGCTCCGCGACCGGACACAGATGCAGATGATACACCTTGCCAAGAGCAACACCGTCGATCTTCAGGGGTTTCATCTCTTTATGTCGGGCATAATTCCCCAGCAGAGACTGACCAAGAGCCACCAGAAAAGCCACCTCAAAGGTCTGCTCCTGCTCCAACTGGTCTTCCCTTATCTTGATCAGACCATCTTCAGGATCATAAAAAGAAAAGACACTGTCCCACTTTTGACTGCGGCGCCACAACTCCTGTTCAATACAGACAATCCCGCGCACATATGCAAGATGGGCAAGAGGAATATCAGGATGACGCCAGAGAATATCTTTTACCATGTGCTGGATTTTATCAGTCAGTTCTGGAGCGACCGACGGACACCCACCAATTTCCATGGAAAGATCCGCCATTCGTTGCTCTATCTGCTGGTAACGGCTTGAGGGACGCACAGTTGTTTTGCTGGATCTCCACACCGATTCATCCGCCAGGGCCTCATTGTCGGGAAGTTCTTGTTCTGAAATTGCACTTTCACCATCCCTCAAGAGTATCTCCTTCGGGATATCCACTCCGCCTGCGACACTTGAGCGTCCCTGCTCTGCGATCTTAAAATGGTCAAAAATGGCCCATAAGGTTTTAATGACCTTGGCAAGATGATTCGGGCCATGTTGAATAACACCGTGCTCGGTTAATGCCGTCCTGGAAAAAATGCCGCACTCAATAGGGGTAAAGCCCTGGATTATGACCTTTTCCCGATCAAGATAGATGGGAACCTTTCCTTCCACAGCATACCTCTGAAGCACCGAGGAAGGCACATCCTTGAGCGACAGGCAGAGCACCTGCTCAAAGAGGCCCCTTGTGCCTCCGGGTATATTGCGTTCATAGGCCCTGAGCAGATCAGAAACATGAAACTTGCGCTCGTTATCCCCCAGACTCCGATCTGTCTCTCCAGTCTGCACCCAGAGATTGGAGACCAGGATCTTTAATGCCCGCTGATTCTTACGCACTGCCTGGGCCAAACCGGGAACCTGAAAGATGGGGATCAGCGAACTGTACAGACTGCCTGGCGCCATGATCAGGATATCGGCCTGAGCAATAGCCCCCAGGACTTCAGTATTCACCTGAGGTTTTTCGCAGAATTCTACGGAAACACGCTCAACCGGGTAACCGCGCTGGGCATGCCCTGATTTAAATTCACCGGTAACCTGCACCCCGTTACTGTAGAGGACGCTCAACTGGGCCTGGGTGGAAGTGCAGGGCAGAACAGCCTGTTCCGCTACTCCCAGGATTGCAGCCAGTGCGCCCAAACCACGAGACAGAGGGACCACCAGCAGATCATGATTGACCATAAGTGTATCATTGGCTATTCCTGGCGGGATCTCGGCATAGATGGCCGCCACCAGAATGAGATTACCCAGGCAGTGCGGTCTGGAGAGGGTAGAATCAAGGCGAGGATCGGTAAACAAGAGATCAACTAAGCCCGCCAGCGCCTCTCTCATGGACGGCGGCAGACAACCAAGATCTACACCGGCCTGGGCCATAAGCGTGGTTGCGGCATCCGGTCTCTGCGTGAACCGATAATTAAAAAGAGATGACAACACCGAGACCACCTCCACGGCCTGGGTCAAAGTCAGACCATAGAGGGCCTGGAGCCTGCCCGACTGGATGGATGAGAGGAGAACATGGCGGATATCACCAAGGGCGATCAGGGGCAGGTCTTTCTGCAGTTCGCCAGTGGAGCCGCCATCATCAGTCACACAAACAATGACGCGGGTCTGGGAAAAGAATTCTTTCAGGCCGACAAAAGGATTACGGGCCCAAGTGGCGATGCGGCTATCACCGCCAATGAGATTGGAGAGTCCGGTGCCGCCGCCAAAGACCACAATCCGTACCCCTTCAACCGCCTTGTCCTCAAGGGCCGTCCGCAGACGCTGAAACTGGATGGTAGTTTCAGCGTCAAGACCTGCCGGTTGTCCATAGAGAACCAGCTCCACCAGTTTTTCCCGCAGATCAGCATGGGGAAGCAGGTCAAGGGCCGACAGCTGCCGGTCCATAAGCAGTTCCAAGGGGCGGCCTATTGCATCCTGATCCCCATTTTTTAAGGAGTGGCAGCCAGATAGTTGCGACACAGAGGTTAAGCCGTTATAAGGAAATGATGTTGTCATCTGAATAGTAGAAACGGCATAAGAAGCCGTAACAAAATGGTCAATAAAGGAAGAAATTATTTCGTAACGACCCCTAAATTCCGGTTGCTTCCATCTGTTTCTGGACGGCTGCTACTGACAGGGCCATGGCCGCCTTCTCCTCGCTGGTCAGCTCAAACTCCAGGATTCGTTCCACGCCCTTGGCGCCAATCACCACCGGCACTCCGAGAAAATAACCGTTTATACCGAACTCACCCTCCAGATAGGCCGCGCAAGGCAGCACTCGTTGTGAGTCCATAAGCACGGCCTCGGCCATCTCCACCGCCGCCAGCCCTGGGGTATAAAAGGCTGAACCAGTTTTCAGGTGATTGACGATTTCGATTCCACCCTTCTGGGTCCGATCGACGATCTGGGCTATTTTCTCAGCAGACAGAAGATCGGTGATGGGAACACCAGCCACATTAGCCAGGCGGACAAGGGGCATCATGTTATCCCCATGGATCCCCATGACTAGGGCATTTACATCTCGGGGCGCCACACCAATGGCCTCGGCCAGAAAGGTGCGGTACCGGGCGGAATCAAGCACTCCGGCCATGCCGATCACCTTCTGTTTAGGATGGCCGGTCACTTTGAAGGCCGTATGCACCATGGCGTCAATGGGATTAGTGACCACGATCAACACACAATCCGGTGAATGCCTGACCGTCTCTTCCGCACAGGTCTTGACAATAGAGACATTGATGGCAAGCAGATCGTCGCGTGACATCCCGGGCTTGCGGGCCAGACCGGCGGCAATAATCACCACATCAGAATCCGCGGTATCCTTATAATCATTGCTCCCCGTCACCCGATAGTTAAACCCCTCCACCGGCCCGCACTGCAACAGATCCAGGGCCTTGCCCTGGGGGATCCCTTCCGCCACATCGAGGAGAACCACGTCACC
This sequence comes from Desulfobulbaceae bacterium, assembly GCA_031390685.1. Lineage (GTDB taxonomy): Bacteria > Desulfobacterota > Desulfobulbia > Desulfobulbales > Desulfocapsaceae > UBA2270. The sequence goes on along the minus strand of JANMTN010000197.1, from coordinate 402 downwards.
AAGATTCTTGGCCGCCGCCCAGTGCGCGGCCGTTGCCCCCACATTCCCTGCCCCGATAATCGAAATCTTCTTTCTCATCTTCTCTTCCTTATTGATTAATAGTTTATATTCCTATTTCTATTCCTGATCCCGCCCAAGTTTTGCAGAATCCAGGTTAAGCAATAGTTACAAGTTTTTCCCCAAACTGTCTCAAAATTTGCTGATAATTTCCCAATTATACAGAAATTAGCAATCTGTCAAGAAAAGGGAGGAAGGCGGGGAGTTTTCGGACTTCCAAAACATTTTCATATCATCAGACGCAGGAAAGCCCCAATCAGGAGGTCTGATTGGGGCTTTTTATATAAAAAATTCGGCGGCGTCCTACTCTCCCACATAGTCACCCATGCAGTACCATTGGCGCAG
>JANMTN010000179.1:0-5372 GCA_031390685.1 Desulfobulbaceae bacterium | reverse complement strand
GTTGCCCCCACGTAGTCGCGGCTCTCAAAGCCGGTCATCGTTGTCATCTTCCTGGTCAACTCGCCAATATTTTTCAGATTTCTGATAATGGTCTGCATGTCTTTCGTGAGTTCCGCAGACTCCAGTTCATCCTCCAGCAACTGGGCCGTGCCGAGGGCGGCGAAGAGGGGTGAATTGATCTCATGGGCGACCGTGCCGGCCAATTCCACGACCCCCTGCAGCTTGACCCGCTCCAGATGTTCCTGCTCCAGCTGCCGTTTGGCGGTGATGTCGCGGATAACCTCGATCACAAATTCAACTTCTCCATTCTCTCCCAGCATGGGTGAGGCCGTTCGTTCAACCCAGTGCGGGCCATCAGCCTTGACCAGTTGATGCTCGTGGCTTGCGGCTTGACCCGTTGCCAGCACTTGTTCCACCGGGCAGCTCCCAACCGGACAATCCTGGCCCTGCCACAGGGTGTGATAGTCAGCGCCGAGAAGCTCCTGTTCCCCCTTGCCCATGGCGGCAAGAAAGACGCGATTGGCCAGCACCAGATGGCGATTCCTGTCCACTACCAGAAGTTGTGGGCGGATGCAGTTGAGGATGTTGGCGACGAATCGTTCACTCTCTTCCACCTGATTGAACAGCAGGGTTATCTTCTGATACGTTCGGGCATTCTCGATGGCGGTACCGCCTATTCCGGCGATAGTGACCGCAAAGTTTATCTCGCTGCCGGTAAAGCAATGATGGATATCCGAGAGGATGCGGATGATGCCGATGACCTCGCCTTTGACCTTGAGAGGAACGGCCAGCAGGGATTTTATCCCCTCCTTTTTCATGTCGTTCTTGTAGAGAACCCGTTCATCGCGGCTCACATCATAAATGGCGACCGGAGCGCCGGTGAGGGCAACGGCGATATTTCTTTCTCCTTCCACCTGTCCCCGGTGTTGATATTTCTCGGAGATCCCATGGGCGGCCACCAGTTCCAGATGATTGGTCTCCGGTCGCAACAGGCGGATGGTACAGGCCTTGCACCCCATACTGCGGGGCAGCAGTTCGACAATGGTCTGCAAGACTGAATCAAGATCCAGGGTGGCGTTGACCAGGGCCGAGATGTTCTGCACCTCTTGCATGAAGTCAATCTGATTTTCCATTTCTTTGAACATCCGGCCATTGGAGATGGCAATACCCACCTGCTCGGCCAGGGCCATGGAAAAAGAGATTTCTTCCGAGGTGAAGATCCGGTTGCATTTAGTTAAAAGGCGCAGGATGCCGATGACCGAATCCTGAAAAAGGATGGGCAGGGTGAGCACACTCTTGATGCCCTCCTGGCTGATTAGGCCGTGTTCACTGAAATGGGTGTCCTGGTCCACATCGGTTTTGGCCACCGGATATCCTGAATTGATCATGGCCATAGTCTCGTCGGTGTCAATATGGCTGCGCGAGAGGTATTCCATGGACAGGCCATGGGCCGCGCCCATGACAAAGGTGTTGGTCGAGGGGTCAAGCAGGCGGATGGTGGCCGCGTCAATATCCAGCAGGCTGGGCAGCTCTCTGACAATGGTATCCATCACCTGCTGGTGATCGAGCACCATGCTGATGAGCTTGGTCACCTTCTGGAAGACCTTGAGATATTTCAGTTCGTTGATTGGTTCCATTTTAAGGCTGATGGTAGAAGGCCGAAGGTAGAAGAGCCGTGGCCTGTTCCGAGAGCATCGGATTGTTGCCGGCGTTCAAGAAAAGGTCGGCATATTCGTAGCGCAGTTCACTGAAGACGTCTTGCGCGGTTCCTGACTGCAACCCGGAGGTCATCTTGGTCAGACCGGAGTAGAAATCCTGGATGGCGCATACCTCTTGCAGGGCATCAATCCGATCTAAAAATTCACGGCCCTGCATCTGTTCTATCAGATGCAGGGGGAGCTCGTCTCGATACATGGTAGAGAGAAAGTGATACATCCTGGCCCGGGTCAGATTTATTGCCTTAATGTCCATGGGAAAGTATCCTTCAATTATACGTTGATACTGCTTTTTTTATCCTTTGCTTTTAAGACCTTTTCCACCTTCTCTTCCAGTTCCTCCCGGTCAATGGGCTTGACGCAGTATTCGTCAGCGCCAAGACTGATAGCCTCACGGGCCGTTTCCACAGTGGGGTAGCCGGTGAGCATGATGACCCGCATCTCCGGGGTTGCCGCCTTGAGCAGGCCCAGCACCTCAATGCCGCTCATCTTCTTCAGCTTGATGTCAAGGATGGCCAGATCCACCTTGTTGGCCCGGGCATAGGCAATGGCCTCGTCCTCTTCGGTAAAGGTGTGCACATTATGACCTTTTTTGGTCAAAATCTTGCCAATGAGCACTGTCGCATCCTGTACATCATCCAATGCTAATATCTCAGCCATGATTCACCCTTTAATAAGTTGTCTAACTTGATGGCGTCGCGCAAAGTCCCAAATACCTCGTTGTACTGCGCCCTTCGTCTCTGCGGTGTACCCAACAGTACGCCGCATTCCTCGGGACTGGTACGCCTCATCTTTGGGCCTTTTCGCTTAGCCATCTCTCTGATGACTTTTTGCAAGTTCATCAACTGCTTGTCTTTTTCACAAACATTATTCGCGGACACTCGCTGCCTCAACCAGCGTTACCGGAAGCTTGACGTGAAATGCCGCTCCCGGCATTTTCTCGCCAGACTGCCTGTTTATAACCGGACTTTCCACTTCGATCTGTCCACCATGATCCTGAATGATCCCGTAGGAAACCGAGAGTCCCAGACCAGTGCCTTTACCTACGGACTTTGTGGTAAAAAATGGATCAAAGATCCTGGCCTTGATTTTTTCCGGGATGCCATGGCCGGTATCCTGGACGGTGGCCACCACTGTATGGCTGTCAGGATCATAGCTGGTGATCATGGTCAGCTCCCCCGATCCCTGTTTTTCCATGGCATGATGGGCATTGTTGACCAGATTAACAAAGACCTGGCGCAACCGCTCGGTATCACCGACAATAAGGGGCAGGTCCTGGGCAAAATCCTGACGCACATTGATATGGTCCATATTCAGGGAGTGCTGGGTCACGGCAATCACATCCATCAGGATCTCATTGATGGCGATATCTTCGCGGGCGTTTTCCGATTGCCGGGAAAACTTGAGCAGATCCGCCACGATCTTCCGACAGGCTTTGGTCTGCCGTTCAATGATGGCCAGATTTTGCCCCTGTTCACTCTCCGGCGCAAAATCGTCCATCATCAACTGCGAGTACCCGAGGATGACCCCAAGGGGTGTATTGATTTCATGCGCCACTCCCGCAGCCATCTGGCCCACCGAGGCCATTTTTTCACTGGCGGCCAGTTGCTCCATCATGGTCTTGATCCGGGTCAGATCCTTGACGATGCCATCACAACCGCTGAACAGGCCTTTGTCATTGTAAACAGCAGTAGCGGACAGGAGAACATGGATCCCGGTGCCGTCGGCCTTGGCGAATTCCACTTCCAGGTCTTTCACAAACCCCTGAGCGAGCAGGGCTTCATAGTAGCTATCCAGATCGTCTTCATTTTTAAAGATATCGAAGAGATTCAGGGCCGGGGCACCCTGAACCGGATAACCAAGCATCTCGAAACCGGCGCCATTCATGGTCAGAAGCTGGTTTGTTGAATCACTGAAATAGACCATATCCTTGGAGTTGTTAAAAAGATTCCGGAATTTCTTTTCCGAGGCCGAGAGTTCAATCGTTCTGGCCGTAACCATCTCTTCCAGGTGCAGGTTCATCCCCTGAAGCTGGTCGGCTGCGACTTCCAGTTGATCGTAGGCCTCTTTCAGGCTCCTGGCCTTCTTGTTAATGGCCTGGTAGCCCTCAATGCCTTTATGGTAATAGATGGTGACGGCTGCCAAGGAGATCATGAGCAGGGTGTTGGTGCCTCCGGAAATGGGAGCGATGGTTTTCCACAGATCCTGCTTGTCAGAAAAGAGCAGGATCTGTTTCAACAAATGTCCTATGGCCCGGGAGACGGCGAAGGCGGCAAGGGTCATACAAAAGTAAAAGAGAAATCCCCAGAGAAAATTCTCCGGCTGTTTTCTGGTCAGAAGCCAGGCATAGCGCAGGGAAAGAAACGAAAAGATAATGATGAGCAGCGATCCGACCATATCGGTGACAATGGCTGGAGACAGAGGCAGGCTGGTCATTTCTTTTCCGCCTCTTCTGAAGAGCGATACAGGGAGCGCAAGCTGAGGAAGAGGAAAACAAGGGCCGGGACGCTGAGCAGGTGGTCCATGGTGGCACCAAAATAGAGGAGTTTGATGACGGATAAAGGCCCCGTTATTTGTGACGAAAAGTACCCTGACGGATGGATGATGTCGGAATCGGCAATGTGAAATCCCAGCCAGTGCCCGGAAAAGGCCACGAGGTTCCAGAGGATCATAAGAACGCAGAAGATCTGGAGATAGCGCCATCCCTTGCCGGGGAAGGCGTTCCGGCCCACATCCCAGAAGAGATAGCCGAGGGCTGTCGAATAAAAGAGGTGGGCCAGTTGGTGTATATAAATACTCTCTGTGGCACCATGCGATTGTAATGCCCATGCCTGATCTGGGGCAAGAAACAGGGTCAGGGGCAGGAACAGGACGAGTGCTGTGAATTTTCTCAATGGATTCATATAAGTATGGAGCAGAAGTGTTTTCGCATAGAGTTCTACCGACATGAGTTCGTTTGATACTCTCTGTGTTTTTATGCACATTGAGTGCCAATAAAATGAAGGAAGGAGAAAAATAAGAAATATTTTTTTATATTAGTATGTTATCTGAAAATAACTGTGAGGATGGGTCGGGTGAATGGCATGTTTTTTTTAATCATCCACCAGAGACTGCAACAAAAAAGAGACAGTGAAACATTCGGGTGTCACTCCTGTCCTGAAGTGGCTGCATCAAAAAATGTTCAGAGATAGACAGTCGAATTGAACCATTTCCCTCGATGTGCTATAGCTTATTATATGAATAAATTAAAAAAAGATAATGTGTCAACTATTCGTTTTATCGATATTTTTTCCGGTATGTGGATTTCGTTATGCCATGCAAAAAAAACAGGGCAAGATCACGAATCAGAATAATCTATCTTATTTGCAAGGGGTACGGGCCTACAGCTTGTTGCCCCTTTTTTTATTTTATGGCGAAAAGGTCACAGAAAATGGCTGACAAGCGGGTTAACTTGACCGCGAAAAATACTGCGGTGCCGAGCGGAAAGCCTCATTTGTGCGGCAGGTGGACTGAAATGTTGGCTACCCACTCATTCAGACTGTTCTAAAAGTATCAGCGTCGATTTGATGACGGCGCATCAGCCGTTGAAAGGCCTGGCGCTCCATATCGCTGGCCTTGGCCGCGGCAGAGACATTACCCTTGGAACCTGCCAGGCAG
>JANMTN010000137.1:0-6916 GCA_031390685.1 Desulfobulbaceae bacterium | reverse complement strand
TTGGCGGCGGCGGCGGCGCAGGCCCCGGTGGTATATCCTGACCGTAATTTTTTCATCCACAGAAGCTCATCGTATTACACTCATAAAAAAAAGCCGTACAGTAATTTACTGTACGGCTTTTCAATCCAATATCTATCCACTGTATCCTGTTGAACGGCCATGCCGTCTCATTGTACAAACGCTAACCCTTCACATCTGACAGTTTTCCGAACAAAGGCTATAGACTCAACAAAGAAACAAAAACAATTGATTCCGGGTAGATTAGTTGATAGCCTCGGAAAGTTTGGAGCCAGCCTTGAACTTTGCAATATTCTTGGCAGGAATCTTGATGGTCTTTCCAGATTGGGGGTTCCGGCCGGTACGGGCTTCACGTTTGTAAACGGAAAAAGTGCCAAAACCGACAAGTGTTACCTTGTCACCTTTCTTCAACGCCTCGGCAACGGCGGCAAGGGTTCCATTTAATGCCTTTTCTGCTGCGGCTTTACTGATGTCGGCGGCACCTGCAATACTTTCAACTAATTCTTTTTTGTTCATGGATCCCTCCCGGAAAAATAATTCTTTGGTTTACAGGGGGCAGACATGTATTGCTCCCCTTCCTTCCACTATGCTTGATAGTGGTTTATTCGAAGCGAATTGAATTGTCAAAAGAAAAAGAACTCATCTCTTCAATCTTTTTAACAACGATTGACCTTCTCACACTCCTTTAAAATCAAGCTATGACGTCTCAAGTACGTAAAGGAGCATAATTGAATCCAAGACACGAATCAAGAAAAAATGAATGTTTCTTCATAAAAATTCATTTTTTCAGGAACCCTTAAACTTGTCTCGTCCTTCTGAGTTAAGGAAAATATTGTCAAAACCAAGAGTTGCAAGGTGTTGAGTGATTTCAAGACGTGAAGATTCTGCAAGAAAACAACCAAGGTCTTTGGTCATAACCTGCACGACGACCGTGTCTTGCCCAGGTTTTACCCGGCACCCAGTAAAACCTTTTTCCTGGAGAAACTGTTCCGCTTGCGCGATACGTCCCAGAAGGACCCTGGTGATTTTTTGATGAACCGGTATTCGGGTGGCGAGGCAGGAATTTGAAGGTTGATTCCAGTTTGTCAGCCCCAGTTCCTTAGCCAGGGAACGGATATCATTCTTGTTGAGTCCGGCCTGGGCCAGGGGAGTTCCAACGGAAAGTTCCTGGATGGCCTGCAATCCAGGCCGATGCTCTTGCAGGTCATCGATATTGGTGCCATCCAGCAGGCAAGCGAAGCGAGGCGAAGGATCCGGGCCGGGGGAATGGTCACCATGTCTTATCGCTGCGTGCAAGGCGCCATAGATTCTTTTTTTACAGAAATAACAGCGTTGTTCCGAGTTGAGCACAAATTCAGGCCAATGCAACGGCTGTACCGGCACGATCTGGTAAGAACAATGGATGCCATTCTCCGGGGCAGTCACCAGTCTTTGTGTCTTTATCCGGTCGTGTTCAGGAATGAGATCGGAAACCGCATGCAGGGCCGTTACATTTTCCGGTCCCAGGGTGTCACAGGCCGCCCGCAGGAGCAGAGTGGAATCGACGCCACCGGAAAAGGCCACGGCCGCTTTTCCGGTGGCCTGCAGCAGCGCTTCCAGCCTGGCCAGTTTATTTTTCAGATCCTTGCTCTCCCGTGCTTATCATTTCCGCGTCAGGTAATAATTGGGCCGGCTGGTTTAACAGAAACTTGCGGTCCCTGATCCACCCCTTGAGGTTCTCTGCGATCTCCCTGGCCTTGACCATACTGGAAAGCGGGGCGGTGGGCACCTGTTTGCCATTCACCTCAATGGAGCCTGATTTGAGCTGGGCATAACTGACCTCACCGTAGTTGCGGACAATGCCATTGGTATAATCATAGCCATAATCAATCACCTTGGTGAAGATTTCCGCGTCAGAGACCCCGGTATAGGCCGCCATTTTACTGTTGAGGATGGGAATAGGTACGCCAATACCAACAGCCAGGGTGCTTCCATAACCGAGAATGGAGATCCCGCGCAGCCACTTGGCGGACATCTGCTTGAGGTCGCCCTGCACCATCATCGTGCCGGCCGGTCTGCGGGGTACGCCGCCTTCGGTACGCGGGACATTAGGATTATGCTGGGTTCCGTGCCAGGTGACATAGCCGATCCCGCCTCCCAGGAAGATCCGGGTCCCCATCCCTATGGTCTGGTAATGGGGGTCGTTAAGGAGAGGACTTAATTCCCCGGCACTGCAGTAATTGGCATTGCGGCAATGGGGCTTGAGCATGCCCATATAGGTATAAACGGTCTTGTCCGTGAGATTGACCGCACAGTTATAATTCTGGTAGGCGTTTCGCGGATTACACAGCAGGGCGTAGGGGAGATCGGCCAAGGTCACTTCCTTTTGCATCTTGCGGGCCAGATAGCAGTCCGTCCCATAGGCCTTGGCTTCAAGAAAGACCTTTCTTCCGGCCACCAGATCTTCAATCACATGACCGCCGCCATACCGGAATTCACCGGGATAGATTTTGTTCAGCGGGTCATCCTCTGCCGGTTCCGTCGCTCCGATGTAGGCATCCACCGCCGCCAGACCGGCATAGGCCGAAACCTTGTTCAGCCAGACCTTTGAGGCCTTGATGGTGGGAGTCATCTGCCCGAAATTAAAAAAGGCGCCGGATGAACACATGGGGGCAAAAGTGCCGGTGGTCACTACATCGACCTCGCGGGCGGCCTGCTCCGGTCCCTTGGCTCGGACGATATCCACCATCTCTTCGGCGGTTACAACCACTGCCTCACCGGATTTGATCCTGGCGTTAATCTCTTCATATGTCTTTTGGATATTGCTCATGTCTTTTTCGCTCTCAAGGAAATGGCTGTTTGCTGTTGCCGATTATAAATGATGATTTTTTATCTTATCGCACACATCGATCTAATATCAACCTTTTTACAGCTTGACATACTTTTTTCTTTCACATAAATTCTTTCACCTGTATTTATCATTCATCAAGAAATGAAATATTTCTGAATTCATCAAATACTAAACAGGAAAGACCATGGCAACTGAAAAGAAACCGGATATTGCCCAGGTGCGGGAACAGATAGACGCCATAGATAATCAGATTCTCTCTCTTCTCAAGGAGCGAATCGGTTATGCCAAGGATATAGGCAGGCTGAAAAATGAGAGCAACCGGGCCAAATGGGACCCGCTGCGTGAGCGGCAGATCTATGAACGGCTGACCGCGATGAACAAAGGCGTTTTTCCGGAGACGGCCCTGCGTTCCATTTTTAACGAAATCATCACCAGTTGCCGTCTCTCCCAGAAAAAGATAACGGTGGCCTATCTGGGACCCGAGGCCACCTTTACCCATCTGGCCGGGGTCAAGTATTTTGGTCACTCTGCTACTTTTGAGCCCATGGAATCCATCGATGATGTCTTCTCCGAGGTGGAGAAGCACCGGACGCACTACGGCATTGTCCCGGTGGAAAATTCCATCGAGGGTTCAATCTTTAACACCCTTGATTCGTTCATGAAGTACAAGGTCAAGATCTGCGGCGAGGTGCTGCTGGAGATCAGCCACAACCTGGTCTGCCGCTCAGGCAACATTGAGGATATCCAGACCGTGGCCTCACATGCCCAGCCCCTGGCCCAATGCCGTGAATGGCTGCGCAAACACCTGCCCCAGACGCCGACCCTGCCGGTTTTTTCCACCGGGGCGGCGGCGCAGATGGCCGCTGATAATCCCAATATCGGGGCCATCGCCTCTTCGCTCGCCATCAAGACCTATGATCTACAGGTGGTGGTGAAAGGCATCGAGGATTACCGGGGCAACACCACCCGTTTCCTGGTCATTGGCGACCATTCGCCCTCGTCCAGCGGCGCCGATCGCACCTCTCTGCTCCTCGGGCTCATGGATAGACCAGGGGCCTTGAACGAGGTGTTGACGATTCTGTCGGAGGAAGATATCAATCTGGCCAAGATCGAGTCCCGTCCGATCAAGGGCAAACAATGGAAGTACTTGTTTTTCCTTGACATGATTGGCCATATTGAAGATGAGAAGATCAAGCGGGGCTGTGATCGCTTACGGGAGATCTGTTCCTATTTTGAATGGCTCGGTTCCTATCCCTGTCATGAGAATGCAGGAGCCGCTGCGGAACAGGCCTTGCATGATTGATCTTATGCAGAGCTATTCAGTTGCAAGCCAAGGGGATAACCCGGCGCAAGAAATTACCGGGATTTTTCTGCTTATAACGGTTTAGCCGCCGATACGTGACATCTGGCCACGGCAGTTGCCCTGGCCTGGTCTTGCCAGGTCATCCTGCAGGGTATGCCCTTTTGGTTTAGAAAGGATGGTCTGGTGAATCGCTGCCTGGATATCACTGTCGCTTCCCCCCTGACGCAGTATCGTCTTCAGGTCGGTTTCATGATCATGCAGCAGACAGGCCCGCAGTCTTCCCTCTGAGGTCAGGCGCAGCCGGTTGCACTTGTCACAAAAATGGTGACTGATGGGGCTGATAAAGCCAATCCGGCCGGTCTGCCCGTCTGGAGTAGTCAGATGATAGACCCTGGCCGGTCCTTCCAGCCGTGAACCGGGAGAGGATTCCAAGGTTCCCAGGGTGGAGAAAATCTCCTTGAGCTCACCGGCGGAAATAAACCGCGACTTGTCCCAGCTCTCCTTATTGCCGATGGGCATGAATTCGATGAATCGCACCTGAACAGGTCTTTGCGTCGCCAGTCTGGCGAAATCAGCAAACTCATCGTCATTGATCCCTTTCATGGCCACCATATTGAGTTTGACATTGAATCCCAGGTCGCAGGCCGTCTGGATGCCCCGCCATACCTGATCAAAAAGATCGGATCCGGTGATCTCGACAAAACGTTCGGGTTTCATGGTGTCGAGTGAGATATTCAGATTTCTGATTCCAGCGCGGTACAGTTCCGCTGCCTTCTCATGGAGCAGGACGCCGTTGGTGGTCAGGCGAATATCCTCGAGCCCCTTGATCCCGGCCAGACTGCGGATAAAGTCCATGACCCCGTTTCTGACCAGAGGCTCGCCGCCGGTCAGGCGTAATTTGTTCATGCCCATGCCGACGGCAATACCCACGATCCGCAGCATCTCTTCGTAGCTGAGCAGATCCGCGCATTTTACAAGGGAAGAAGAATTAAGCCCCTGTTGGGGCATGCAGTAGAGACAGCGCAGATTGCAGCGATCAGTGATGGAGAGGCGGAGGTAGGAGATAGTCCGGGAATACTGATCGACTAGCTGCTCTGTTTTTGTATTTTCTTTTGATGATGCATACATGATGAATGGGTTCCAGCTCCATGCGGACGTTGACTTTTTCTCCAAAAGAGACCATATAAAAATGAAGAAACTTTTATTATAAGCCGTTATGAAATGAACGGGCTTTTTCGTTCATTTTGTTACGAATCCTTATGCTGTTTTTGCAATTCGGGCAACAATATTATTGTGTGCCAGCCCAGGACATCTCAATGTGGCAGTTATTTTTGAATGACGGTTGCGTCTTTTTGCCAAAGGTTCCCTAAAGAATTAAGAATTCATACTATGCTTACCCTTGGAATAGAAACATCATGCGATGATACGGCCGCCGCGGTTCTCAGAGACAGCGACACTCTGCTCTCCAGCGTGCTCAGCAGTCAGGACCAGATCCACACCCGTTTTGGCGGGGTGGTACCGGAGCTCGCATCCCGCTCGCATCTGGAATCCATCGTGCCCATCGTCCATGAGGCCCTGGAGCGGGCCGGCGTGACGCTCAAGGATATTGACCTGATCGCGGTCACTCAGGGGCCAGGCCTGATCGGCTCGCTGCTCGTTGGCTTCTGCTATGCCAAGGCCCTCTCCTCTGTCACCAGGATTCCCTTTGTCGGAGTTGATCATATGGCAGGTCATCTGCTGGCGGTGTTTCTGGAAGAGGATAAACCTGAATTCCCTTACATTGCCCTCATCGTCTCCGGCGGAACCAGCTCAATCTATCTCGCGCAGACCCATACCTCGTTTTCGCTCTTGGGCAGAACCCGTGATGATGCCGCCGGCGAGGCCTTTGACAAGGTGGCGAAACTCCTTGGCCTGTCCTACCCAGGCGGGCCTCGTGTTTCTGCAGAGGCCCGGGCCGGCAATAGCGCCGCCATCAAATTTCCCAGGGCCTGGCTTGCAGAGGAATCGTTGGATTTCAGCTTTTCCGGCTTGAAGACCGCGGTGCTGAATTACTGTAATCAGAGCAGACAGATGGATATCCCCCTGCCACTCGCGGATATCTGTGCCTCATTCCAAGAGGCCATTGTTGATGTCCTGGTGGAGAAGACCATGCTCGCTGCCAAGAGACACAATATCCAGACTGTCGTACTCGGCGGCGGGGTTTCAGCCAATCCGCGGTTGCGCGAAGCCATGTTCAGCCGCTGTCAGCAGGAAGAAAAAATGTTTTTTGTTCCAAGGCCTTCTTTTTGTACAGATAATGGGGCGATGATTGCCCTGGCCGGTTTCTATTACTCACGGGAATCGGCGCCGGGTTCTTATGACCAGGATGTTTATTCACGTTCTCAACTTTAAAATTATATGAGCAGATGAATCCAAAACGAAGCGTAAGGTATTATTATTTAAAATTCATGCGCCAGAAAGGTGATCCCCAATCCCTGGCTCTTGGCACTGCCATTGGTGTTTTTATTGGGATCACTCCTACCATGCCCCTGCATACCATTCTTATTATTCTGATCACTCTTGCGACCAGAACCTCTACCATTACGGCCATGTTGGGCAGTTTTCTCGTCTGTAATCCCATAACCTACGTCCCCCAATATTATCTCTCCACCATCATTGGCAATGCCCTGACCCCCTACGAGCTCACCTGGATCCGGATAAAAGAGGTGCTGGATATCCTGCTTCAACATCCGGGCTTGCAGCAATCCATGGAAGTCCTTGCCGGA
>JANMTN010000126.1:0-2707 GCA_031390685.1 Desulfobulbaceae bacterium | reverse complement strand
AGTTTCTTCTCATTGGACTCGGCAAGCTTGCCAATCGCGGCGGCCATGGCCTCAAGCTGGGCCTTCTCGGCCATGGCCAGCTCTTTCATGGTCTTGGCCATGGTATCCGAGATGCTTTTCAAGGTCGTCACCACCTCTTCCCTGAGCTGTTTGCCGCCACTTATCGACTCAGCCCGCATACCGTCCAGTCGCTCACCGCTGGCCTTGGTTAAGGCGGCAAGCTGCTCGGAGAACAGATCCAGTTGTCCCTTCTGGATGGCGGCGACATCTCTCATCCGTTGCACCACGGAATCACCAAAGGCCGAAAAGGCCGCGGTGAGTTCCTGCCGCTGCTCTCTGGCCATCTTGTTCAACTCCTCGCGGCTCTTGGCCACCTCCTCACTCATCCTGAATTCAGTCCGCTCCTGCCCCTTTTCAAAGGCATCAAGACGAACAGAAAGCACGGAGGGATCAATCTGCCGCGACACTTTTATCAGGATCAGAAAGAGAAAAGACAGCACCACCACCAGCAGGATGATGGGGGCAAACACCAGGACATCAGTCACCAGAGACCTCTCTTAAACCGTAATATTGAGTTAATATGTTGAATGTTAATTCTTGACCGCACAAGGCACGCCTCAGCCAATGGTATCAACCGCGGCAGATGCCGGTTTATGCAGGGGCCGAAAAAAGAAAAGAAATATTTTTCATCTTAAACAGGTGCTGACAAAGCGTCAAGCCGCGCCACTGGGCAAAAAAAACATTTTTTGCGGTTCTCGAGCCCATCAAATTTACATTTACAATCAGATCAGATGAATTTTAATAGAAAAGAGGGTATGGTGCATGGTAAAAAGAACTGGTCCATTTCAAATATAGAACAACAACGAATGTATGCCTAAATCAGTAATAGCCTTGATCATGCTGGCCACTATCCTGGCGTTTGGAACATTTGGCTACATGTTCATCGAACACAGCAGCTTTATAGACAGCCTCTACATGACCATGATCACCATCAGCACCATAGGTTATGGTGAGATCTTTCCGTTGAGCACCATGGGGCGGATCTTCACCATGGTGCTGATCCTGGTCGGGGTGGGCTTTGTCATGTTTATGTTCAGCAAGATTACCGAGGCAGTGGTGGGGGGTGAGCTGCGGGCTCTTTACGGGAGATTGAATATGAAAAATAAGGTCTTTGGACTCACTGATCATTACATTATCTGCGGATTTGGCCGCATTGGCCGGGTCATCTGCCACCTGCTCAAAGAGGCGGATAAGGCCTTTGTCGTCATTGAAAACAATCCCGAGGTCATTCAGGAACTGGCTGACCTCAATTACCTTTTCCTTGATGGTGAGGCCTCAAGTGACGACACATTGCTCGAGGCCGGGGTCGAAAGGGCCAAAGGACTTATCTCCGTGGTTTCCACTGACGCCGACAATGTCTATATTACCCTGTCAGCCAGAGGTCTGAACAACGATCTCTATATCATGGCCAGGTCCAGCGGTACCGATGGCGGGGAGACCAAACTGCTGCGCGCCGGGGCCAATCGGGTCATTTCACCCTACTATATCGGGGCCTGTCGCATGGCTCAGCAAATCCTGCGGCCAACCGTCACTGACTTTATTGATCTGACCGTCCACAGCGGCGAGCTTGGTCTGCGCATGGAAGAACTGACCGTCTCTGACCATGGCTCAATCGTGAACACTACAGTGAAGGATTCCAATATCCGCCGTGATTTCAACCTGATTGTCGTGGCCATCAAACGCGATCAGGGCGAGATGCTGTTCAATCCCAACCCCAGCAGCATGATCCTGACAAACGACACCCTGATTGTCCTCGGTGACTACAACAAAATCAAGGAACTGGAAAAATTGATCTAAGGCTTCCAGATGGAAAAAGGGTTCTTAACCAGGCTCGCATTGGCATAACGACGGTCTGAACTGACCTCCGCACCAACCCAGGGCGGTTTTTCAAATTCCTGTCCCTCTTCTTCCAACTCGATCTCGGCCACAAGCAACCCCTCGTTTTCACCAAAGAATTCATCCACCTCCCAGATAAACCCCTGATACCTGACCGTGTACCTCTTTTTTTCAATAATCGGCTGCTCACAGAGTTCTGCCAGCAGTACTTCGGCGTCTTCCACCGGAATCGGGTATTCATACTCCATCCGGCTGATCCCGCTGATTTCCCCCTTGATGGTCAGAAAAGCTCTATCCCCGGCGATCCGCACCCGGATCGTCCGCTCTTTACCGGAGCTGAGATAGCCCTGACGATACCGGATTCCTGCGGCCATGTTTCTCCACTCATTGCCTGTTACCAGAAATTTTCGTTCAATCTCAGTTCCCATGCCGCACCTTCCCTGCTGTTTTCATGAACATCAACTGATAATCCCGGTCTCGGTATTGACCGTATCCCCCTTCACTTTGGCCAGCCGTCCCTTGATCCAGCCGGTACGGATAAAGTATTGCTGACCACAATCCCGCCACTGGTCACAGCTGTCTTCCGTGGTCTTCACCGGATAGAACGCAAGCCCCTTGACCACCTTGCAGACACCGGAATCAATCTCCTGCAGGCTGAAATTCCGGCAACTGAGACAGATTTTTTTTTGCAAACGCATCATTCCCCCCTTTTTCGCAGTTTTCGTATGCTATCTGCCAGGCGCCGCGTCAAAGAAACAGCCAAAAAAGCCTGCTGTTTATTTGACGCGGCATAAGGTGCCGTAAACTAAGC
>JANMTN010000107.1:0-2101 GCA_031390685.1 Desulfobulbaceae bacterium | reverse complement strand
CGCGCCGGCAATCCCCCGCCCAGGATTATTGAGACCGCCTGTGGCATGCTCAATGCCATCGGTCTCGAAAATGTGGGAGTGGATCGTTTTATCAGCGAGAAGATGCCCTATCTGTCAGCTCTTGGAGTGCCGGTTATTGTCAATATCCTTGGCGATTGCGTTGAAGAGTACAGCCGGATTGCTGAGCGGCTGGCACAGGTGGAGGGCGTTGCCGCCATTGAGGTGAATATCTCCTGCCCCAATGTCAAGAAGGGCGGGGCAGCCTTCGGTTCAGACCCGAAAATGGCTGCCGCCGTAACGAGTGCGGTGAAACAGAGCTGCCAGGTGCCGGTTATCGTCAAACTTTCGCCCAATGTTACCGATGTGACCTTGATGGCGAAAGCGGTTCAGGATGTCGGCGCCGATGCCGTTTCCCTGATCAATACCCTCATCGGCATGGCCATTGATCTCAGGTCCCGGCGTCCCCGGCTTGCCAATATCATTGGCGGTCTGTCCGGGCCTGCCATCAAGCCGGTGGCCCTGCGCATGGTCTATCAGGTCGCCCAGGCGGTGACTATCCCGATCATCGGAATCGGCGGGATTGCAACTGCCGAGGATGCCATGGAATTCATGCTGGCCGGGGCCAGCGCGGTGCAGGTCGGAACTGCCAGTTTTGTAAACCCCAGGGCCAGTGAGGATGTGGTTGAAGGGATTGCCGCCTATGTCCGGGAGCAGAAACTGGGTTCCGTGCGTGATCTGATTGGCGCCCTGCAGGTTGGATAGGAGGGCCAAGGATATGACAGCTTCCTTTTCCAGCCAGAAAACCCCCGTATCCCTCTGGGCAACGGTTGCGTCCTATGCCCGTCTCCTGTTTCGTCCGGATACGCCCTGGACGGTGAAGGGGATTCTGGCACTGGCCATCCTGTATCTCCTTTTCCCTTTTGATCTGGTGCCGGACTGGGCTCTTGGCCTGGGACTGCTTGACGATCTTGTCATTGTCTCGTTGCTGGTGGGGTGGGCGATTCGTCTTGCCGGTCGGCTGCCCAACATTTCATCTGAGAAGCAAAAATGAAGAGAGTAGAAAACATGCATCGTATCTGTGTCTCGATTGCCAGGGAAACGGTTGAAGAAGGACTGGCTGTGGCCCATCACATCAGCCCTTTGGCCGATGTGATCGAGATCCGGCTTGACCGTCTCAAGAAGATTGCAGTTGCACCTTTTATCAGCCATCTGACCAAACCCCTGCTTTTTACCAACCGACCGCTCTGGGAGGGCGGAGGCTTTGCCGGAGATGAAGAGGCAAGGATTGCCCCGCTTATCGAGGCCGTGCAACAGGGGGCCCATTATGTTGATCTGGAGCTCAAGGCTCCTGCTTCCTCGCATAAGGCGATGCTGGCGGTGGTGGAAAATTCTGCCAGTCGCTTGATACTCTCCTGGCATAATTTTCTGGAAACGCCTACGAAGGCGGAACTGGTAGGCCGTCTGGCCATGATTCAGGATACAGGGGCCCATATCGCCAAGATTGTGACCACGGCCCATGATTATCATGATGTCCTGCGGGTGCTTAACCTCCAGGAAGAGGCCGCCAGGATGGATATTCCGCTGATTGCCTTTTGTATGGGCGGGCCGGGGGTCATCAGCCGGGTGGCTACCGTGGAGCTTGGCGGCTACATGACGTATTGTGCTGCGGGCGAAGATGAGGCGACAGCTCCAGGTCAGCTCTCTGTTGCCGTCTTGCGGCAGATAGATGCCTTGATAAAAACTTGATGCCAAAGGGAAGGGAGTCGAACCGAAAATGACCGTGATAATCAACGGAAAGACCGCGCTCTATGGGATTATTGGCAACCCGGTTAGCCATTCCCTCAGTCCGGTCATGCATAATGCCGCTTTTGCTGAACTTGGGGAAAACAGTGTGTATCTGCCGTTTCCGGTTTTGGATCTGGAAGCAGGAATGCAGGGCTTAAAGGCCATCGGAGTAAAAGGGGTGAGTGTGACCATCCCTTACAAAGAGGCGGTCATCCCCCTGCTTGATGTAATTGAGGATGTGGCCCGGCAGATCGGGGCGGTGAATACCGTCGAGATCAAGGATGTCGGCGGCAAAAAACATCTTTGTGGCAGCAAT
>JANMTN010000075.1:0-2749 GCA_031390685.1 Desulfobulbaceae bacterium | reverse complement strand
GGCAAGGGTCCCCATGCTGCAGGGCAGGACCAGCATGGCATCATAGCCGCTGGAACCTGAGGCCGGCGGGGCGGCAAAATCACGGCAGTCAAACCAGACGCTGACCGCCGGCAGATCCTGCGGGGTCAGCGTCTTTTCCAGCCCCAGCACCTTTTGTCCGGCCTCGGAACAGATGCCATGGACCACCAGATCAAGGTCTTGAATGGCCGTCAAAAAGGACTGGAGATAGAGCATCCCCGAGGCGCCAGTCACTGCCACCAGAATTTTCTTCGGTACTTGCCTGTTTCCCATTTCTCGCTCTCTCCCCTTTGACCCTTATGTCTTCTATTTTCTATCGTTAACTTTCAACGATCTTCAAGGGCAGCGATTGCGCCGATCCCTCGCCCCGATCAATCAGATAGCGGAAAAACCTTGCCAGGGCCAACCGTTTTTCAGCACCCAGATCATACTCGATGGCCCGCAGATAGACATAACATTCATCAGGGTGCATGGGAATCCTCGGGGCCGCCACCTGACAGATGGCCTCCAGATTCTCTCGCCCTTCGCGGGCGCAACGGATAAACTCCTGATGAATCCGGGCCAGGGTCTCAGGCGCTCTCCGGCAGAAGTCCTCCCGCACCGCATACACGGCAAAGACAAAGGGCAGCCCGGTATGATGCCGCCACACCGCCCCGAGATCAAGCTGGTAGGGAAACCGAGGGTCTCCCACCAGACGCAGGGCCTGATCTCCTATGGCCAGCAACGCCTGGGCCTGGGAACTCATCTCACTATCGACATCTCCAACACTATACAAAGGTTTGACTCCATAAAATTCCTCCAGGATAATCTTGACCAGAAAGACCGAGGTCTGCGACTGCCCGCTGAGCAGCACCAGGCAGCCCTCAAGTTTAGCGGGATCAATCCGGGAGAAGAGAAATACCGAACCCACCGAGCCATTGGCGCTGATCGACAGATCGGCCAGAATGCGATACAGCTCAGGCCGGGCGCAGTATTCATGGGAGGAGACAAAACCAAGATCAAGGTCGCCTGCCGCCAGCATCCGGTTCAAGGTGGAAGGCGGCGCTTCAACCACATGCCACTGGGCTGGATGCACCCTTTTCTTCCAGCTCTCATAGATCGGCGCGGTGTTGATAAAATTTACCATTCCGATCCTGGCTGACTGTTCTCTCTCTTTCTTATCCTTTTTCATCGAAACCAACCTTTTTCATCAAAAACACGAGGACATTCTGCAATAGCTGCGACTCGTCAGGATAATTCCTCCACTTGGCAAAACAATGTCACCATCTGGGGACCTGCCTTAAATATCGCCGGAATACGTTGATAATATTCAATCTTTTGGCAGAAATGACTAAAGACTACGATGCAGGCCGCTAAAAATCTGAAAATCGGCAATACCGATGTATTGATTGCGGTCGTCTTTATTTGTTCTCGAACAGGTTCAACCACAGTGTCCACATTCATCCAATTTTTGATAAGATAAAGTAACTTTCACCCTTCAACAATCCTTCGGATCCTGTCGGGACGCCCGCCACCAGTGAGTGTATCAAGAAGCTGCTCCGCATTCCGCACGCCTTGCAGGGCAGGGCTGTCAACATTCAGGAAGATGGCTTTTCGGCCAGGGGCCAGGGTGCCAAAATCCTGTTCACAGCCCATGGCCGCGGCTCCTCCCAGGGTTGCCATGGTCATGACCATGGCCGGGGCAACTCCAGGATGGTCTTCACGCAAGATCTGCATTTCCCGCCACAGATCAAGCTCTTCATTGGAGGCGATGGAATCGGTGCCAAGGGCGGGAAGCAGGTTATGACGCAGCATCTGTTCCAGGGGCGCGACGCCGACACCAAGAAAGCGGTTGCTGCCGGGACAGAGACAGACCTTGCACCCGCACGCTGCCAGCATCTGCACCTCTTTTTCACTCACCTGGACACAATGGACACAGAGCAGGCCCGCATCAAGCAGGCCCAGTCGCTCTAAGTACTCCACCGCGCCATGGCTGTCAATTCCCAGGCGGGGAAAAGTATTCTCCCAGGCCCCCCGTTCTTCAAGGAAGCCGCGGAAACAGCCCTGACCGCTGCGCAGAAGCTCAATTTCATCCGCTGACTCCGCCAGATGAATAGACAAGATGTGATGCAGACGATCCGCCCTCTGTTTTAAGGCAGTAATGATTCCGGGAGTGGTTGAATACAGGGCATGGGGTGTGGCCATCACTGAATCCGGCAGAGAAGCGATCCGGGCCAGGACCTGTTCTTCCGCCTTGACGTCAGGCCCCAGTAATTCGAGAAGAAAGGTGACATGGGCCGGTGGGAGGTTGAGAGAGGGTGGAGATGGTTGGACATTGCCGATATCGAGCAGGAGAATAACGCCGGCGTCATGCTGCTGCTTGAGCATCTGCCGGGCCGCGCCTTCACTCTCTCCCGGCTCAATCCGGCCTTCCTGTCTGACCTGCAGCAGGGAACGGATCCAGTCGCAAAAGGTTTCCTCCGGTGCCGGACACGGGACATGGGGATACGCTGAAAGCTCAAGATGGATATGGGCGTTGACCAGACCGGGCAGCAGCGCCCCCTGACAGCCATGAATGCGCGCATCTTTAAACTGGGCGCGAAGGGAGGAAGAGCTGCCCACAGCCAGAATCCTACCATTGCAGACGGCAACAGCGCCGTCACGAATCACCGGCGAACTGACCGGCACCACCCAGGGCGCAAGATAGAGAGAAACGGAGGAAGAAGAAGTCGAATTCAAGGCAGAAAAAAAT
>JANMTN010000103.1:0-5683 GCA_031390685.1 Desulfobulbaceae bacterium | reverse complement strand
CATGGCGGGTTCAACCTCGGAAAAGGGCTGCTGCAGATTATAAATCTGCACCTTGTCCTGCCGTCCACCATAATCCACTCCCTTGAGCGCCGCCAGTTTCTTGTTCATATCGAGAATGGCATAGACCGGACTCTCGACGGTTCCGGCCACATCTCCAGTGACATAGATTACCGGTTTGAGATTTTTCCGGTAAATGGGTTGATCCACCGGCGCCTCGCTCACCCGCACCAGTTCCCGGAGCGGTACCAGCGGCGCCTGGGGATTCGTCGATGAGCGCAGGGAAATATTCAGGAGTCCATCGACGCGCGCCCTGAGTTCACGGGGCAGCTCCATAACCATATCGATCTCTTCCTTATCACTTGGCTGATGAAAGAGATCGATAGACATCCCCTGCATCGCCAGATGCACGGTGCGGGTGATCTCACCCTCGGAGATTCCGTTCAAGGCCGCCTTTTCCTTGTCGACGGTCAGCACCATCCGCTTGCGCTCGGTCTCCAGGTACCAGTCCACATCGACCACACCCTCGGAGCTCTCAAAGATCCCTTTTACCGCCTTGGCCAGCCGCACCCGGTCAGCGTCTGTGGGACCGTAGATCTCCGCCACCAGGGTCTGGAGTACAGGTGGGCCGGGCGGCACCTCGGCCACTGCCACCGCTGCCCCATATTTTTTGGCAATAAGCGCAATCTCAGGACGCACCCGTACCGCAATAGCATGGCTTTGTATATCCCGCTCATGTTTAGGCCGCAGGTTCACCTGAATATCGGCCACCGTCGGGCCACTGCGCATGAAATAATGCCGGACCAGACCATTAAAATTATAAGGTGAGGCCGTTCCGGTGTAGACCTGATAATTGACCACTGCGGGATCCTTCTTGATCACCTCGGCCATCTCGAGCGCCACCCGGCTGGTCTGCTCCAGAGTCGAGCCCTCTGGCATATTGAGAATTACCTGAAATTCACTCTTGTTGTCAAAGGGCAGCATCTTCACCTTGACCAGGCCAAAATAGACCATGGAGCAGGTCGCAAGCAGCAGGGAGATAATAACCGCAAAAAAGAGCAGACGCCAGGAACCGCTCGCCAGCAGAGGATCCATGATGCGATGATAGAATCTGGTGAAAAAATCATTCGGAGCATGATCTTCGGTATGACCATCATCGACAGCACACTCACTGGGGCTGCATTTCTTTTTCAGGATATGGGTAGCGGCCCAGGGGGTCACGGTAAAGGCAATGATCAGCGAAAAGATCATGGCCGCCGACGAACCAAGGGGAATAGGGCGCATATAGGGGCCCATGAGCCCGCCCACAAAGGCCATGGGCAGGATGGCGGCAATAACGGCCCAGGTGGCGAGAATCGTGGGATTTCCCACCTCAATCACCGCCTCCACCGCCACATCAACGAGCGACCGGTCACGATTGGCGGGCAGACGCAGATGGCGGACAATATTTTCCACCACCACAATGGCGTCATCCACCAGGATGCCGATGGAAAAGATCAGGGCGAACAGGGTGATGCGGTTTAAGGTATATCCGTAGAGATAAAAAACCAGCAGGGTCAGGGCCAGGGTGGAGGGGATGGCCAGCATGACGATTATTGATTCCCGCCAGCCAAGAAAAAAGAGGATGAGTACGGCCACACCAAAGACCGCGATCCCCATATGGAGCAGCAGTTCGTTGGACTTCTCAGCAGCCGTGGCCCCGTAATTACGGGTCACCGTCACCTTAAGATCAGCGGGAATCAAGGTGCCTTTCAGGCTCTCCACCTTGTGCGTCACTTCGCGCACCACGCTCACGGCATTGGCCCCGGGACGCTTGGCAACGGAGAGGGTTACCGCCGCCTCCTGGCCCTGGATGCCAGCTTCACCAAAAAGGACATAATTATCAGGTTCTTCAGGGCCATCAAGGATCTGGGCCACTTCGTCAAGATAGACGGGGCCGCCGTCATAGATCCCTACCACCAGCCGGCCAACCTCTTTCGCGCTGCTCAAGAATTCTCCGGTTTGCAACAGTATATCCTGATTCCCGGTCTCCAGCCTGCCGGAATAATCCTGACGGTTGGCCTGCTGGATCTTCGGTACCAGTTCGGCCACCGTCAGATTCCGCGCGGCCAGGAGCAGGGGATCGAAAAGGATCCTGACCTGACGCCTGGTCCCACCGATCAAGGTGGTTTCCGCCACCTTATGGATGCTCTTGATCTCATCATTTACCTGGGCCGCAATCCGGCGCAAGGTATAATGGTCATAGGTGCTGCTGTGAAAGGTCAGGGCCAGGATGGGGACATCATCAATGATATGCGGCTTGACAAGCGGCGTGGAAACTCCGTGCGGGATACGATCAAAATTGGTGGCCAGTTTCTGGTTCAAACGGACAATGGAGGTCTCCAGGTCCTCACCCACATAAAAACGCACCACCAGCAAGGATTGCCCGGACTGGGAAGTGGAGTAGATATATTCCACCCCCGGCAGTTCATAAAGCAGCTTTTCCATGGGGATGGAAAGACGCTCCTCCACCTCCTTCGGGGTGGCCCCGGGCATGGAGACCATGACATCGATCATGGGGACCTTGATCTGCGGCTCTTCCTCTCTGGGCAGCATGACAATGGCGATCAGGCCCAACAGCAATGAAGCGAGGATGCCAACGGGGGTTAACCGGGAGTTGACAAAGATTGCGGCTATCCGGCCAGCAAAACCAGGTTTTTCAAGATTCAGATCGGTCATGGCCGCTCTTCCTTTTTCTCTGGAGCAAGAGGCACTGGACCATTCAATGCCTGCACCTTCACATCCAGAGGCTGTCCGTCCTGCAGCTTGTCTGCTCCATTGACAACAACCCGATCGCCTGGCGCCAGGCCCGCCAGGATCTCAACCTGACCGTTGTAGCGCGCGCCTGTCCGCACCAGACGCAGCCGGGCAATATTATTTTCAACCAGAAACACCCGCTCCATCTGGCCAAAGGACAGCACCGCCTTCTCGCTGATCGCCAGGGACTTCTCTCCTGATCTGCTCAGGGTCACCCTGGCAAACTGGCCAGGCCTGAGATCAGCAGCAGCAGCTATATCAATCTTCACCGACGCGGTACGAGAGGAAGGGTCTGCCGCCGGGGACACCTCGGCCACCTCTCCGCTCAAGCTCAACCCGGCGGCCGGAACAGAGACCGGCAGGACATCTCCCTTGCGTATTTTGAGAATTAACCCCTCAGGCACCTGGGCCACCACTTGCAACACCTTTTCATTTTCAAGTTCCAGCAAGGCGACACCAGGTGAGGCAAGATCACCAACACTTGCGATCTTGCGGCTTACGATCCCGGCAAAAGGGGCGGTGATGGTCGCATACTCCAACATGGTTTTTACCTCTTCACGGGCGGCCTCAGCGATCCTGGCCTGCTCCTGCAGAGACTTTACGGTTTCAAGGGTGGAGGCACCCTGTTTCTGCAATTTCTCCTCCCTGGCAAGATTCCGCCTGGCCTGTTCAACCCGGGCTTGGGCCTGGAGGAGCTGGGCCGAGATCTCACCGGCACTTATCTTGACCAGGAGATCGCCCTTGCGCACCTGTGAGCCGAGATCCACCGGCATCGCGACAATCTGGCCGCTCACCCTGGGAGCAATGGAGGCGTGCTCAACAGCATGTACCGTTCCCACCACCTCAATCTGTGATCTGACACTCTCCGACACTACCTCCTGCGCACTCACCTGCGCCACCGGAAGTTCGGGCGCGGGTGAGTTTTTATGCCCCTCTTTGCATCCAGCAAGCGCAGCAAGCCCTGCCATAAATAAATATCCGATCAATTGTTTTTCTTGTTTCATTGCCTGCCGGTCCTTGTCTGTTTATTAAAAAAAATATAAAAAATATAATTTTCGTGTGTTAGCGTTCATGGTACGCACCCCAAAAGGTATATTGAGAAGATACACGGCGTACCATTGTATCTTAAACTGTGGCTGAAAGCGTAACTGCAAAAACTTGGGAAATACCCCTAAAACTGCGGCAGTCCTGTCGCTCGGCGTAAATCGGCAACAGCCACCTTGATGGCTGACTTGGCGACAGTCTGCCGTACCTGGGCCTCGGTCAGCCGTGTTTCAATATTCATAAGATCGGAAGAGAGAATTACTCCCTCTTTGAAGCGAATCCGGCTCAGACGGGCGCTTTCCAGTGCCTGTTCAAACATCTTTTCAGTAACTTGCAAACGCTGTTCCGCCTGTTTGTAGGCAAGATCCGCCTGCTGCACCTCAAAATCCATGGCCAGCTCGAGTTTCTGCTTTTCCGCCGCCAATCTGGTAACCTTAGCCCGGGCACTCGCGATGTCCGCCTCTGTTTTTCCCCCTGTAAACAGAGGATAATTAACCCGGACCCCACCCATCCAGGAATCTCCCGACCCATTCATGACAAAACCGTGATCATACTGATAATGGGCCAGACCATCGATTGTAGGATACCGTCCTCCCTCAGCCACCCGCAATTCGGCCTCTGCCGCCTCAATCTGCCCCTCAATGGCCTTGAGTTCCGGACGTTTCACATAACTGCGAACTTCCGGTAGCTCCTGCTCACTCTCTTGGACGGTATCAATAAACACCCGCCCTTCACGCAGACCGAGAAGATTGAGAAAGGCCTTACGGGAAAGCTCCAGACTATGTTGTGCCAGGATCAGATTTTCCCTGGTCATGGACTCCTGGACCTCAATATTCAGCAGATCAGCCTTGAGCAGGTCGCCTGCCTCAAAGCGGGCCCTGGCAACGACGAGAGAGGATCCTATCGCCTTGATTGACGCCTGATGAGTCTCCAGCATATCCATGGCCTGGGCAATGGTATGAAAGGTGCGCACCACCTCAAAACCAAGCTGGGCGAATACCGCGATTTGCTGCATCTCCGATACCGCAACCCCGGCCTCCGCCGCCTGTACCCCCGCCTGATCACGGCCGCCATTATAAAGCCGATACTGCAGACCTGCTCGCAGGTTCAGGTCATCAGTACGGCCCGGGTTATTAAAATCAATCGACTGATCAAATTGACCCTGATTGAGAATATTACCAAAGGAATACATGGGATTATTGGTCTGAGCATATTCAGCACTGAGGCCAATTTGCGGATAATAGCCGGCCTTGACCTGATTAACCATGGCCTTAGCCGCCTCGATTCTCTGGGTTGCCACCCGACTGTCCGGACTATGGGTCAGGGCGTAACGCACAGCCTGACGGGCTGTCCAGATGGCCGGCTGGACTTCCTGCTCGCTTACCTGCGCGTCCATACCCGGCGGCCGGGCTGATTGAGAATCTCCTTCAACTGCAAAAACAGGAGAAACGCAACCGATCAGAAAAAAAGATAAAAGAAGATATACTCTGTGCATAATTATTATTTTCCTGTAAAAAATCCGAATATTTTTTGTAATTATTGGGAGACTGAAGACTGTTAGAAAAAGCCGTACACGACCACCAAATTCAAGATATTTGAATTTGGTGAAAAAGCCGCGCGATTATTTCATCGAATAACTTTCAGCCTTAAAGGCTGAGTCGTTACATACCATCCATCTTTGTTTTCAGATGAAAGTCAGGCAATGGCAAGTTTTCTTATTTTACCATATTTTATCTGACATGGAACAGAAAACTATTTCCACCTCCGCCACGAACAAGCAATTCAGGGAGGATGGAGAGATATTGAGGGGTTGCGTGTCGTACTGCTTGCCTTTCCCTGCCTGGTT
>JANMTN010000053.1:0-2060 GCA_031390685.1 Desulfobulbaceae bacterium | reverse complement strand
TACTCTCCTGACTGTGACCTCAAGCACCGGCATTCTCCGGAGCAACAGGGGCGTCAACAAGTTTAGCCTCAGCCCGCAGGAATGCGAGGATCTTTTCATTCAGTAGTTCATTGACGAAGGGCAGCAAATCGTCACGGCTGCCGCCGAAATATTGCTTGACCTGGGCCACAGGCATATTGTACTGGTCGCCGATACGCTTGAATCCACGATCCATATCCTCATCACTTACCTTAATCGCCTCAATCTCCGCGATCTTCTTCAGTATAAAATCGCCACGGACCCGTTTTTCGGCGGTTGGCCGGTTGCGCTCGGCCAACTCTTCACGGTTGATGCCGGCAGACTCCAGATCCAGGCCATTCTCCTCCAGAGACTTGACCGTGGCCTTGATCATCTCCTCTACTTCGTAGCGAACCAGACGGATAGGAACAGGGAAGGTATGCGTTTCAAGAAGTTTGTGCATGATCCGATCCGTCAGATCTCCATCCGCCTTTTCTCCCTTCTGTTTCAGCATCCGATCATGGATAGCGGTTTTCAATTCCGTCAGAGTCGTAAATTCACTCCCCACATCTTTGGCAAATTCATCATCAAGCGCAGGGAGAAGACGTTCTTTCACCTCTTTCACCTTGACCTTAAAAATCACCTTCTTTCCGGCAAGCACCGGATTGGGATATTTGGCCGGAAATTCCACCTCGTGGCTGGCTTCTTCCCCATTCTTCATATCAACAAGTTTTTCCTCAAATTCAGGACTGATGCGACCAGAGCCGACATCTACAGAAAAGTTATCATTTTTTACTTCTTTCATGGGCTTGTCATTATGAAACCCTTGAAAGTCGACAACGGCGATATCTCCTTTTGCCACTGCCCGATCACCCACAGAACGCAGAGGGGCCATTTCAACCCGCAAGGACTCCAGTTCGGCGGCGATCTCCTCATCGCTCACCGTGACGACAGGTTTCTCGATCTCAAGTCCTTTGTAGTCTTGCAATTCAAAAACGGGCTTGGTGTCGATCATGGCCACATAGCTGAAGGTGCCATCATCCTTGAATCGCGGTTCACTGATCTCAGGATGCACCACCGGATCAATCTTTTCCTGCTCAATAGCGGTAAAATAAGTATTCTGGACCAATTTTTCCGCCACCTCGGCTTCAACCTGCGGCTTGAAATTCTTCAGGACAACGGAACGAGGCACCTTGCCCCGCCTGAACCCCTTTAGTTTCACATCTTTCTGCACCTTGTCATAGGCACTTTTCAGTTCTTTCTGCACATCACTTTCCGGCAGGGTGATGGTAAGTTTTCTGGTAAGATCAGTAAGTTTTTCAACAACAACATCCATCGCTAACATCCTTTCATTAGAGATTATTCCCAAGGCGTTTGTAAATCATGGCAAGTTTAATGAAAATCCACATTATTCTTGCTCAATTTCTTAACACAAATGGTGCGAGAGGGGGGACTCGAACCCCCATGCACAAGGCGCTGGTTCCTAAGACCAGTGCGTCTACCAATTCCGCCACCCTCGCAATATTTTCAACAAGCTGAGGCGACAGAATACAAATTTCGCATTCAACCTTCAGTTCGATGTGTTATCTAATAATTCACATCTTTCTGGCAGTCAAGAAAGATTCAACTTGGAAGCGTCCAAATGGGTGTGCATTATTCAGAAATACCTCTTTCAATCTGTTCCGCAGGGTCTGGTCAGACATTTGCAAGCGTGCAGATTCACTTCTTGCCAAATCCAGCAACAGCGGCTATTGTTTTTTTATCAGTATGGTTACCAATAGAAACGCTTCAATCTCTTTTATGACATCATGCAACCTCGGAGGAAATTTATGAAATACAAGCAGACAGTAACGGGCAGCGCGCTGCTCCTGGCATCCCCTTTTACCGGGCAGGCCTTTGCTGCGGCAAACACAACGACTCCATCCAAGATAGTCTGGGATGTGGAAAAGACCTGGAATCTTCCGGCAAAACCGCTGGATATCGTTTATTCTCTGGATGGGAAGCGGGTATTCATCCTGACCGATCAGCATACCGTGCTTGTCTACGACAATCTGGGAGAGTTG
>JANMTN010000016.1:0-31856 GCA_031390685.1 Desulfobulbaceae bacterium | reverse complement strand
GATTGATGTGATTGCCGAAGGCCCCGGCGACGCAGATCTCCGCCAGATCTTCAAAGGCAAGCCCTACCTGACCTACGAGGGTGGCCAGGACCGCATACATGGCGGCCTTGGAGCGAATCATCGCATCCAGATCAATCTGTTCCAGCAGCACCTCGTCACCAGCATCGGCTTTGGAGGCCGCCACCACGACAAAGGCCCGCTGTCCATCGCGCACCACCAGCCGCTCCCGCATAAAGGCCGCACGAGCCGGATCGCTTTCCTGATCCGGGTCCCTGAATTTCCCCCGGACATCAATAATCCGGGCCAGATAGAGTGAGGCCACGAGATCAATCAGGCCCGAGCCACAGAGGCCGCGCGCCGGCGCCCCGCCAATGGTCCTCACCTCCAGGGCATAGGTTTCAGGATCGAGAGAAACAAAGTCAATGGCGCCAGGCGCGGCCCGCATCCCCATCCGGGCCACCCCGCCTTCAAGCGCCGGACCGGCAGCCCCGGCACAGGCAATCAGCCAGTCGCGATTCCCCAGCACCACCTCGGCATTCGTGCCGACGTCGATCAGCATCCGGGTCTGCTCGGTTGCAGCCAGACCCGAGGCCAGAATCCCGGAGATCAGATCGCCTCCAAAATAACTGCCAGCGGAAGGCATAATCCACAGCGGGGCGGCCTCGTGCAGAATCAGCCCAAGCTCCCGGCTCTCCATGGGCTCAATGACATTGACCATGGGGATATAGGGTTCCCGGCAGATATGAAAAGGATCAAGACCAAGAAGGAGATGGGTCATGGTGGTATTGCCGGATACGGACAAGGCCCGGATATCCTCGGCAGCGACCCCGCTGCCGGAGGCGAGTTCAACTATCAGGGCATTGATACAGGCAACGATACTCTGCTGCAGGACAGCAAGACCAGGATCGAGGAAAGAGAGATCCACCACCTCGCGCATCTGCCTCCTGACGCTGGTGGCCTGATGGATGCGGCTGAGGATATCGGCCCCATACTCGATCTGGCTGTTTTCGCGCCCGGCGGAAGAAAGAACCTGGCCCGTCAACAGATCCACCAGGGTCGCCTCCAGATGGGTGGTGCCCAGATCAAGGGCCATGGCCGGAAGCTGACTTGGCCATTCAGGCAAAAAATCGGCCAGCACCCATCTATCCGGGAGATCATTAACGAGGGCGACCCCGGAAAAACCCGCCTGACGAAAGCGCCTGCACAGCGGCACAATCCGGGTAAAAGGGATTTCCAGCGGGCGCACCCCGAGCGCGCTTCCTGCGGGGCACGCGGCAGGCAATTTCAGGCTGAGGGCGTGCCGCAGACGATCAAGATCAGCAGTATTATCCTGCAGACTGGGCTTATCCGCCGTCACCGGGACAGGAAGCACAAAAGGGGTCATCTTTCTTACGGACATAGTGTTTTCCTTCTTTCTCTCATTGCTAAGCCGTCGTTCAAAAATAATTTCTACATTTCAATGTTGTGAACGGCATAAGGGGCCACAAAGAAACAGTTAAAATCGTAGTGGTTATTTCTTAACGACCCCTAAAAACTCACAGGTCTATCCCTGCCTTCTCCTTGACGAGAGCCCTGGATAATGGTACCTAATGTCAATAAGAAGAGAATACCATATAATAAAAAGGACGCAAAAATCATCAAACGGATGGCTAAGTAAAAAGGCCCAAAGACAAGGCGCACAGGCAAGCGAGCTTGCAATACTCCGAAGACTGTGGAATGCGGCGTACTTTTGGGTACGCCGCAATAACGAAAGATGTGCGCCCCGAAGGAAGTGCCCTTGGGGTACAACACCGTTTTCGGGCCTTTTTACGACACCATCAAAAATAGGATCTGATCTTGTTGTTATTAAACCGCTACATACTGACCCAGTTTATCAGGATCTTTGGCACAGTTACCGCCGGCTTTGCCGCCATCTATATCCTCATCGATTTTTTTGAGAAGATAGACAAATTTATGGAGGCTGGCAAGCCGCTGAGCCTGGTCTTTAAATTTTTCCTCCTCAGCATCCCCTTTATCATTGATCAACTTGGCCCGGTGCTCATCCTGCTCTCAGGGGTTATTACCATAGGTCTGCTCAATCATCACCATGAATTAACCGCGCTCAAGGCCGGCGGCATTCCCCTCCGTGCCATTATCAAACCGGTGCTCACCGGAGGGTTGCTCTGCACCCTGCTTTTTCTCATCATGGCCCAATGGCTGCTTCCGGCAACCATTTCCAGCACCAATACTATCTGGTTCGAGAACGTAAAAGGCATGGTCCCACTGGGAATTGTCCGCAACGGGCGCTACTACTACAAAGGGCGTGATGGTTTCTACTCCTTTGCCAGACCTGATCCGCGTCAGACCGTCTTTCTCAATTTTTCCTATTCAAGCTGGACCGAACCGTACAATCTGAACTCCTTGATCAGCGCCGAATCTGCTGAATGGAAAGATCCGGAATGGGTTTTCCATAACGGCCAGACCCAGGTTCGCACAGGGAAAAGCACCTACCAGACCACCCTCTTTACCGAGAAAAAAATTTCCCTGGCCGAGACTCCCGATGATTTTTTTATCCCGGAATATGAGGCCTCTGAACTTTCCATAACCGCTCTCTATCAGCGAATCCACAAGCAACGAATGCAGAAAGAAAAGGTCAAGGCCTGGGCAGACTTTTACAGCCGCATTTCCTACACCCTTCTCGGCCTGCCCTTGCTGCTGCTTGGCCTGCCCGTGCTTCTCATCTCATATCAAAAATGGGGACGCGATCTCTCCATTGCCATTCCCGCAAGCTGCGGACTGGCCTTTGTGGTCTGGGGCCTCTGGGGAGCCCTGCAATCCCTGGCCCGGGCTGATTATATCAATCCATTGCTGGCGGCGGTCATTATCCATCTTCTTTTTGGTAGCGCCGGACTCTTTCTCCTGCACAAACAAAACAACTGATCCGACATGAGCAATTGCCCGCAGAAAAAACGGATCGGCATTGTCGGCATCCCGCCGCTTGCAATCATTAAAGAACTCGAAACAAACGGCGATACGATCTTTGACCTGGATGAGTCTCTTGTAAAAAGGGATATTGAGTTGGCCTCGTCCTTTCTGCCCCGGGTCTATTGCGCCATCCTGCGCACTGCGGTTATCAACGCCCTCAGCCTGAAGCTCGACTCTATCTATATTGACGTAGGTCCGGGAAAATGCGACTGCGCCCTGCATACCGCCACCATCCTTGAGGATATCCTTCCCGGGACCACTGTTATCAAGACCAGGAATCAGGATCGGATTGATTTTGGCACACCACTCTGCACTGTGGGGATGCCTCTTCTCGATAAGCTCAGCGCTATCACCAGATCAGTACAATCGGCCAGGCCCTATACGAATCTGCCGGCCTGCGCCCCCACCGCCGGATTCTGGGGTGTGCCGCCCCGTGATTTTTCCCTGCTCAGCCTCTTCCCGGAGACCACCCATGTCTATGGCTGGACCCGCTGCATGGAGAACAAGACCCCTGACCACCAGAGGCTGGAAGAGATGGTTAACCCGGATATCCCCACGGTCTTTTTTGCCCAATCATTCTGCGCCAAAACGGCCCTGGCCAGACACCTGGCCGGCAAACACCCGCACGGACTCTATGTGGACTGCGATGTCACCGCCGGCAACAGTGCCAAGGCAAAGATACAGGCCTTTCTTGAACTTTCGACACTGCAAAAGAACGGGAGAAAAAACAAGGAAGCAGATTTCTGTCTTCTCTCTTCTGACCTGCCGACCTTCTGATTATGCTGTTTGCTGACTTCGGAACCTCATACTGCAAGCTTTGGGACACGACTACCGTTACCCCGCGGCTCATCCCCACCAAGGATTTAGACCAGGATCTGAAGGTTGATCTCGCCACGGGGCATAACGGCAAGCGGCATGCCACCCATTATGTCAATGAACTCACCGCCCTGGCCAGGGGCGGCAGCGCCCTGATCGCTACTGACCACTACACCCTGCTTGATTGCGGCAGCCGGGATATCAAGTTCATCCGCTCCGATCAGGGCAAGATAAAAAACATGGGCTGGAACACGGAATGTGGCGCCTCCATGGGATTCACCATTGAACTCCTGGAAAGATACTACAACCTTGACTTTACCACGATGCAGGTCCCTGACAGCTCATTTTCGGTGACCTGCGGGGTTATTGGCATGAGCCATATCTTTGACGCGGTGGTCAACGGCACAAGCGAGGCGGAAGCAGTTGCCAAATTTGTCAAGGGGATTGCCCTGAATGCCTACAACTTTGCGGGAAGCCCTGAAACTGTTTACCTTTCAGGCGGACTCTGCCACAACCCCTTGTTTGTGGCCTCATTCCCCTGCGAGGTTATATGCCTGGGACGCTTTGTCCTTCTGCAGGGACTGAAAGCCACGTGGGACGGACAGACTTACTCCTGAATCCGTGAGAAATTTGTGAAGAAAAATCACTCTATCTATAAATCTGCCTGTACTTCAGGGAAAAATACCTTATTTTTACAGAACAAGAGACAGGTGGCGTCATAAACCCCACTGACACTGGCAGCAAGAGCAAGACAGACAAGGCCGGTTAAGCAATATTACCCGAATCTCGCCGTCTTGAACCCCTCTCTCAAAAATCGTCACCCATTCAGGTAATAAAATATCTATATGAAAATAGTCAAATCTTTCTTTCTGTTCTGTCTGCTTGTACCCATGTTAAGCATCAATGGATGCACGACCTTGCCGGACGTCTCTGAAGTGATTGACGAGGCGCCGACTGCCCAGAAACCTCGACAAATCGTTTCGTCCAAAGGGCTGCTCTCTCCCCAAAAAAGCAAGGCCATCATGGACCGGTTGAAGCGGGCGGGCAACCCCACGGACATTCTGGAACGCCACACGGCCGTGGTGGAATCGGTCACCGAAAGCCCGCTGACCAAGGGGAACAAAGTCACCCTGCTCGCCAATGGTCCGGATACCTACGCCGCCATGTTCGCAGCAATAAAGAAAGCCAGAAACCATATCAACCTTGAAAGCTATATCATTGAAGATGATGAGACAGGCCGTAAATTTGCCGAGCTGTTGCTGCAGAAACGGGCGGAAGGTGTCCAGGTAAATCTCATCTATGACAGCGTCGGCAGTATGAATACCTCCGCTGCTTTTTTCCAGCGCCTGCGCGACGGCGGAATTCAGGTGGTCGAGTTCAATCCACTCAATCCACTGGAGACCCCGGAGAGTTGGGGATTGACCCACCGGGACCATCGCAAGATCTTGATAGCCGACGGCAAAGTCGCCATTATCGGGGGCATCAATATCAGCAAGGTGTATTCGAGCAATCCTTTCAGCCGGAAACACAACGAAAAGGCGCCAATTCACTGGCGTGACACAGACATTCAAGTTGAAGGCCCGGCCGTGGCTGAATTCCAGAAGCTCTTTCTTGACACCTGGCTGCAGCAGAAGGGGCCGGAACTTTCCCCACAGAACCATTTCCCCGACCTGAAAGAGATGGGCAATGCCCTGGTGCGGGTAGTCGGCAGCACCCCGGGAGAGACCAACCGAATCCCTTTTATCGTCTATGTGTCGACCATCACTTTTGCCGAGCATTCGATCCACATGACGAATTCCTATTTTGTCCCTGACGACCAGATAATAAAGGCGCTTACCGACGCTGCCGAGCGCGGGGTTGACGTTAAAATCATTCTCCCCGGGATCACCGATTCCGTGTTTGCCTTGCAGGCACAGCGGTCTTATTATTCCGAGCTTTTAAAGTCGGGGGTGAAGGTATATGAGCACAACACTTCCCTGCTGCATGCGAAAACTGTGGTGATTGACAAGGTCTGGTCAACAGTCGGCTCAACCAATATGGATTTCTTGAGCCTGTTAAACAATGACGAGGTGAATGCGGTTATCCTCAGTCACGAGTTTGCAGGCGAAATGGAGAAGATGTTTGTCATGGATCTTGCTGATTCCAAGCAGATTCAATGGGAGGAATGGAAGAACAGACCTTTGTTGCCCAGGATCAGGGAGTGGTTTGTGAGTCTATTCGGACGCTGGTTGTAATGTTGCGTCAACGGTGCATTACAGTGAAAGTGAATCAGAGGGATAAAATCAGAAATTTTCCAAAATTATTCCGGCTGCTGATCGCAGCTGCGATTATCCTTGCTGCCGGTTCCGCTTCAGCTGTCGAAAGTCCTCAGCAGGGCGCAAAAATTCTGCTCGACACCTATCACCGGAACATGGCCAGATTGGAGACAACCAGTTTCGGCCTTCCTCTCCTGGTGGAGTCTTTTGAACGAGACCACACAGTGCATGTGGATGTCTACGGGATTTTTGATTATCCTTTCAGCAGTGTTGCCGCCGCGCTTAAGGTTCCGGCAAACTGGTGCGATATCGTATCCCTCCATCCCAATATCAAGGCATGCACCAACACGGAACTGGCTGGCGCATGGCTGCTTACCTTTTACCTTGGCAAAAAAACCTACCAACCTCCGGAAGACACGCGGCAAGTCAAGTACCATTACCGGAACGTTGTTCAGCAACAAGGGTATCTGGATATCATTCTCAATGCTGGCGACGGCCCTTACGGCACGAAGGACCACGAGATGAGGTTCGAGGCCCTGCCCCTTGACGTGGGAAAGACTTTTGTGCATGTCAGTTATGCCTACAGTGACAGTGCTGCGCTTCGCCACGTGACAAAGATCTATTTTGCGACGCTCGCTCGGGGCATGGTAGGATTCTCGGTGACTGGGACAGACAGAAACGGTAAACCCACCTATATCGGCGGGCCGCGCGGCGCGGTCGAGCGCAGCGCCGTCCGGTTCTATTTTGCAATCCAGTCCTTTATGAATACATTGCGCTATCCCGAAGAAAACCGTTTCAGCATGAGAATCAGCGAGTGGTACGCTCTTACGAGCCGCTACGGAAAGCAGCTCCTGGATATGGACAAGAACGACTATCTTACATTCAAGACAAAAGAGCAAAAGAACCAGGTAATACTGCAGCAGCAGATCGATACGAGTCTTCAATGAGCGCCCGGATACACTCCAATCCTGTTGTGCCGCGATCAAAGAAGGTGCCTTGCCACTGAAGCAGATTCGAAACGGGTAACAAAAAAAGCCTATCACCACAAGAGAGTCAGGTTGTAACTGCGCTGAAAAACCGTGCCCCTGAAACTCTTTGCCACCGCAAGAAACCCGCTCACTTTTCCACGGGGCAGGTGCGGCTGACGCGCCCGGCCGGATCCTGGTGATAATAGGCGCTGAGAACACCGTAGAGGTCAGGGGCGTGCCTCTGGAGGGCGAGAGGTCGATCGAAAAAGGTCTCCGTGGCGACGGCGAAAAACTCGGCCTCATTCTTCGCACCGTAGGCATCGAGGAAAGTTTTGTGGCCCTTCTCGGCGAGGCGGCGCAGCCGCAGGAATTCGCGGGAGCACACGGCCACCCATTCGGCGAACTGATCGCGGTCGGCAAGGGGCGGGGTGCCGTCGGCGGCCCCGTCGAGCATGTCGAGCTTATGGGCAAACTCGTGATAGACCACGTTATGACCCTGCTCGGGGTGGCGCGCGCCGTGAAGAACGGCATCCCACACAAGGATCACGGGACCCTGCTGGTTGAAGGTCTGACCCAAAAGAGGAACTGAGGCCTCCACCGGGCCGTCTATGCGCTCAAAGAAGCCGGGGTGGTACTCGGGGGGGACAACGGTGGAGGGATAGACGAGAATCGACTCCACGTTGCGATAGTAGTCGTGGGGAAGTCCCAGTTGCAACAGACATGCCTGGGCCGCAATGGTGACGCGAATCTCATCGGTGAGGTCGAGGCCACCGCACCCCTCCCAGTTTTTCTCCTCCAGGAAGACCTGCGTCATCGCACGCAACTCGGCGCGCTCGGCATCATCAAGCACACAGTAGTGGGCCACGTTCGCACGCGCAAAGGCCTCCCACTCGGGAGGGAACAGGCGTTTTCGCGCCTCGGCACGGCGCTGATCGCGGAACCAGTGGAACATGAGCAACACCCTCCTTCGGGAAAAAGCCACTGTCAGGACTGCAATCCCACCCCAGACAGCAGCACTGCGGCCACAACCAGGGCCAGGATAATCCTATACCAGCCAAACAGGGCCAGCCCCCGCCGCTGCAGAAAACCGACCATCCATTTGACCGAGATCCAGGCCGAGACAAAGGCGCAGAAAAACCCCAACAACGGCCCGGTCAAACCAAAACTGGCCACAATCATGTGGCCGTTCTTATATGCTTCATACATGGTGGCCGCGCCAAGGGTCATCAGCCCCAGCAAAAAGCTGAACTCCACTGCCGCCGTCAGTTCCACCCCCATCAACAGCCCCCCGGCAATGGTCGCCAGACTGCGGCTGACCCCTGGCCACAGGGCCACGCATTGCATCAGACCAATGCCCAGGGCCTGCCGCCACCCTAAGCTCTCAATCGACAGGCCGGGTAATTCATGCAGTCGTTTCCTGTCCAAAAAAAGGATGAATATTCCCCCTGTGAGCCAGGCCGCGGTCACCGGCCAAATACCGAATAATCGCCCCTTGATCACATCCTCAAGCAGCAACCCGGCCACAACCGCCGGCAGAAAAGCAATTACCAGATTCCAGACCAGGGCCTGTCCATTGGCATCCCGACCCATCAGCCCCAAAAGCATCTGCCTGATCCGTTTTCGATAGAGTCCCAGCACCGCCAGGATCGCCCCGGCCTGAATGACAATGGCATAGGCATTGGCCGCCCGCTTGCTTGCAGGATCGCGATCAAGCCCCAGGATGCTCTCGGTCAGGAGCAGATGGCCAGTGGAGCTCACCGGCAGATATTCGGTGACGCCTTCCACGATCCCCAGGATGGCGGCGTCCCAAAGGCTGAGTGGACTCACCGCTATCTCTGCCGCGAGCGCGCCATGGACTTCTTTATTCTCGCCACAAAAGACGGACGGCACGGCCATCAAACTGATGACGACTACAAACCCCAGCAGGACGGCAACAAGCCATCGCAGAGATCTCTTCTGCTTTTCCATATCAACAACTTCCTTCCTTAAAAAAAAATAGAGCATTTTTCAATACCCATACCCAGAGACATGACACTATCCGAAAATGAGAACAAGTCAACCCCCTTTCCTCTTGGGAACCGGAACGAAATGACCATTGGTTCCTTATGCCGCCACAACACTCCAGTATTACGATTATTTCTGACCGACGGTTCATGTTTCTTTACCGAAACGTCTCCATACGGTAAGTTGGCTCGGGTAAATACAGGCACCTGAAGAAATCTTCAGAAAGACGTCAGTTGTCCTGCTGCATTGACTCCGTTACTAAGGACAATACCATGCATAAAATTTTAATCATCGAAGACGAGATCAAGATCGCCCACTCCCTGAAACAGATTCTGGAAGAGGAAGGGTACAGCGTCAATGCGGTCGTGACTGGTGAAGAGGGATTTTTCCTGATCGACACCGAGGTCTTTGATGTGGTGATCCTGGATCTTATGCTGCCAGGCCGCAGTGGTCTGGAAATCCTCGAAGCACTGCGCCGCCGCGACAAACAAACCCTGGTCCTGATCCTTACCGCCCGGGACACGGTTGAAGACCGGATCTTAGGTCTCGACGGCGGGGCCGACGACTACATGATCAAGCCTTTTGCCACAAGCGAGCTCCTGGCCCGCATCCGGGTCCTGCTCCGCCGGGGCAGGAGCGAACAGATCTTCCGTCTCCAGTTTGGAGGTCTGGATCTGAATCTGGTAACCCGTGAGGCCCATCGAGACGAACAGACCCTGGAACTGACCTCCAAGGAATTCGACCTGTTGACCTATCTGGTAAGCCATCAGGGCCGGTTTGTCACCCGGGGGATGATCGCCCGCGATCTCTGGCAGGAAACCACGCGGGCAACTCCACTGGACAACGTCATTGATGTGCATATAGCCCGCCTGCGCCGAAAAATCGACAAGGATTTTCCGGAAAAACTCCTTCATACCATCCGCGGCGTCGGTTTCATCATGAAGAAGGAAGACTCATGACCCTGCGCCGCATCACCCAGTCCATCCGCACCCGGATCACCCTGTGGCATCTCGGGGTGCTGGTGTTAACCCTTGGCGCCTACATTCTTTCCACGCAGATGTTCCTGTGGCACCAGCTCACCGTTGAACTCAGGACCAATCTGCAGGAAGAGGCCGAGGAGGTAGTCAAACTTTTCCTGAAACTGGCCCCGGACGGACACTTTGTATGGAGAGGACATCAGGAAAGCACCAAGCAGAACTATTGGATTGCGGCCTCCCATCTCGATGGCGTTCTGATTTACCGGAACTTCACCCAGACGGATTTCAACCTGCCGCCGGCACCCCTGACGACAGTCGATCAGACACGGACATTTCATACCCTGCAGCTGGCCGATGGCCGGAAACTGCTGATGATGCAGGAAGTCCGGGAGATAGAAGGAGTGGATGTGGTGATCAGGGTGGGCCGCACCACAGAACATTTCACCAAAGAGATGCGGCACCTGTTCCTGGTCCAGGCCCTCTTCTTGCCCTTGGTTCTTCTGCTGGCCTGGGCTGGCGGCTATTTTATGGCAGGGCGGGTACTGTCGCCACTGCAGAAGATTATCGCCCGGATGAAGACCATTTCCGCCGACCGCCTCCATGAACGTCTGCCGGTGGAAAACGTCAACGATGAGCTTGGCCATCTTTCCCTGACCTTCAACCATCTCCTCGGCAAACTCGACCACTCTTTCAAGCAGATGCGCCAGTTTACCGATGATGCCTCCCATGAACTGCGCACCCCCTTGTCAGCCATGCGCAGCGTCGGTGAAACGGCCCTGCGAACATCCATGAGCATCCCCGAATATCAGGAGACCATTGCCAGCATGCTCGAAGAGGTGGACAAGATGAGTCGTCTGGTGAATGACCTTCTGGCCCTGGCCCGCTCCGATAGCGATATGATCAAGCCGGTTCTGGCGCAGCTGGAATTAGGCGGAGTCATCAAAGACGAAACAGCACGGCTCGAAGTGCTTGCCGAAGAAAAAAACCAGGAACTGGCGCTGACGATCAGACAGGCCTGTCCGGTGTGTATTGACCGGAACATTTTCCGCCAGGCATTTGCCAATATCCTGTATAACGCCATTCAATACACCCCGGACCACGGAACCATCGAGATCCTGGTTGACAAGAATCAACGTGGTTGTTTTATAGAGATTTCCGACTCAGGGCCGGGTATTGCCCCGGAACACCAGGAACGAATTTTTGACCGTTTTTACCGGGTGGACAAGGTCCGCTCCCGGGACACAGGCAGCTCAGGTCTGGGTCTGGCCATTGCCAGATGGGCGGTAACAATCAACAATGGACATATCGAGCTTACAAGCACGCCGGGTAAAGGCAGCGCCTTTCGCATCTGTCTTCCCGAACAGCACCTGGAAAAATATCCGCCACGTTTTTCTCCCTCTGCGACAGAGCTGTCATGAACAATGACACGACAAGCAGCAGAGTCACCATTGAAACCCCGCCACCAAAACAACTTCACACCCATCTGGAGAAGCCGCTTTTCTCGGCCCCATTATCCATGACCACTCAAAACAAACTTCACATCCTGTTACTTGGCCTCTTTATCTGCGTCTACCTGCTGCCTTTAGGGGTCCGACCGCTCATGGAGCCCGATGAAACCCGTTACGGTGAAATCCCTCGGGAGATGATCTCCTCCGGTAACTGGATCAGCCCCCGTCTCAATGGCCTGCGCTACTTTGAAAAGCCCCCCTTGGGCTACTGGCTGAACGGGGCCTCGATCCTGGCATTCGGCGAAAACGGGTTTGCCATTCGTCTGCCCTCAGCCTTGAGTGTCGGTCTCAGCGCCCTGCTGATCATGCTGCTGGTCCGCCAGGCCTGCCCCCGCGATGAGATCTGGGCCGGGCCAATCGCCGCCCTGGTCTTTCTCACCAGTCTTGAGGTGCCTGTAGTCGGCACCTTCGGCGTCCTGGATTCGATGCTCGCCGCCGCTCTCACCTTGACCATGGTCTGTTTCTTTCTGGCCAGCCAGGCCACGCATGGCTCTTCCCGCAGGCGGTGGTTCCTGATCGCGGCCGGTATCGGTTGCGGCCTCGCCTTCCTGATCAAGGGCTTTCTGGCCCTGGTCGTACCAGCCCTGACCATGGGCGCCTATCTTGTCTGGCAGCGGCGCTGGCGCGATCTGGTGGGCCTCGCCTGGTTGCCGCTCATCGTCGCCACCCTTACCGCCCTGCCCTGGAGCCTGGCTATTCACCGCCAGGAGCCGGACTTCTGGAATTTCTTCTTCTGGCATGAGCATGTCCGCCGTTTTCTGGGGGGGGCACAAGAGGCCCAGCACCCAGAGTCTTTCTGGTACTTTTTTGCAGCCGCTCCCGCTATGTTTTTACCCTGGACTTTTTTGCTCCCTGCCGCCGGAATCGGTTTACGCACAAGCATCCGGGGCCACGAAACCAAACAACTCATCCAGTTTTGCCTGGCCTGGTTCTGCCTGCCTTTTCTCTTCTTTTCGCTGTCCTCAGGCAAGCTCATGACCTATATTCTACCCTGCTTTCCGCCCTTTGCCATCCTGGTCAGTATCGGCCTCCTTTCTCTGCTGCGTGCGAACCGGTTCCGTCCATTTCAGATCGGCGCCGGAGTAGCGGCCTTCATCTTTGGCCTTTTGCCCCTGGCCTTTCTCCTGATCCAGTTTATCGGACTCGGCGGAATCATCACCCCCTACGCCAAGACCTGGCAAGGCTTATTAGCCATATCCGGTCTTCTGGTCATGGCCCTGTTACCACTGGCGGCCAGTCGGGTCCGGAACTGGCGTAAAAAAATCATCCTGTTTGGCTTAAGTCCGGCCTTACTCCTCTGCGTGGCCCCGTTTCTCATGCCCGATCAGACCATCGAAAAAAAATCGCCGGGGACTCTGTTGCTTGAGCATAAAAAGGAAGTCAACGCCGACACCGTCATTCTCTCCGATGAAACATCACTGCGGGCAGCCTGCTGGTACTTGCAGCGGGAAGATATCCTGCTGGTGCATGATGCCGGTGAAGTCACCTATGGCCTTGGCTATAAAGATGCTAAGGGCCGATTATTTCATCTGAACCAAGTCAGGGCCAAGATCCTTGCCCATCAAGGAAATATAATCCTGATCGCCAGGTCGAGAAATTTTCGTCAATGGAAACCGCTGCTGCCTAACCCGAAAACCATTGATGAAAGCGGCCAAGACGGCTATATTTTTGCTACATTTTAGGTGCCGTTGTTAAAGCAAGCAAGGTCTTTTTCTTGTTTGCTCAGCTTACGGCACCTTATGCCGCTTCCAGGAGACAGCCAATCTGTTCCGGCTGTCTCCTGGAAGCGGCGTTTCTTGCGGATAACATACAAGGAGCCAACAATAATATGCATATTGATTTTCTTCCCTTTTCAAGACCCTCTATTACCGAAGAAGATATCGCCGCCGTGGCCGAGGTCATGCGTTCCGGCTGGATCACCACTGGCCCCTGGAATACCTTGTTTGAAAAACGGATCTGCGAATACACCGGCTGCCAGGGCGCAGTTGCCCTGACTTCCGCCACCGCCGGCATGCACGTGGTGCTCAAGGCCCTGAACATTGGCCCTGGTGATGAAATCATCACCCCGTCCATGACCTGGGTTTCCACCGTGAATCTGATTGTCCTTGCCGGGGCGACACCGATCTTTGTTGATGTTGACCGCAACACCCTGATGATGACTGCCGCTGCTGTCCGCGAGAAAATCACGGAACGAACCAAGGCGATTATTCCGGTCCACTACGCCGGAGCCCCGGTGGATCTGACCCCGCTGCGGCAACTCGCCGCCCAATACTCGATCCCGCTTATTGAAGACGCCGCCCATGCCATCGGAACCTCATACGGCAGCGAGCCCATCGGCCGGACAGGAACCGTAATTTTTTCCTTTCATCCCATAAAAAACATCACCAGCGGCGAGGGCGGGATGGTCTGTTCCGATGATCCCGCGCTGCTGGCCAGGGTGCGCAGTCTGAAGTTTCATGGCCTGGGCGTGGACGCCCATGACCGATCAAGCCAGGGCCGTTCTCCCCAGGCCCAGGTCGTGGCGCCAGGCTATAAATACAATCTTCCTGATATGCTGGCAGTCCTTGGAGTCAAACAACTGGAACGGGTAGCGGCCTTCAACAAACGGCGAGCCGAACTGGCAGCCCTTTATCAAAAGGCGCTGGCCGATATTGATGAGCTCACGCCGCTGGCGCTCCCTGATTATCCCCATATCCATAGCTGGCACCTTTTCATTGTTCGGGTCCAGAGTAAAAAAAACGGGTTCGGGCGGGATCAGTTCATGGAAGGGCTGAAACAGAGAAATATCGGAACCGGCCTCCACTTTCGCGCCATCCATCTCCAGAAATATTATCGGGAAGAAATGGGGATGCGGGAAGGCATGCTGCCCAACACCGAATGGAACTCTGAACGTATCTGCTCGCTGCCGCTGTTTCCCGGCATGACTGAAAACGATGTAACGGATGTGGTCGAGGCAATCAAGGATTGTCTCTTGAAAGGATAACAAGAGTATTTCCTCCTGGAGAAGGCAGCATTGCTATGAAAGAAAATCCGCAAATATCTGTTGTTATCCCTGTTTACAATGAAGAGGCCTGTCTGGGTGAATTAATCCGGCGGACTCTGGCCAGTTGTCGGCAAATGGCCCGCTCATTTGAGATTATTTTTATTGATGACGGCTCGAAAGATCAATCGGCAGCAATCATCCGCCAGGCCGCCGCCGACAATGCCGATGAGATCATTGGGGTCTTGCTCAATCGCAACTATGGCCAGCACAACGCGATCATGGCCGGATTTACCCATGTCCGTGGCGACTGGATCGTCACCCTTGATGCTGATCTCCAGAATCCACCGGAGGAGATCCCCCGCCTGGTCGCCATTGCCATGGATTATGATGTGGTCGGCACGATCCGGGCCAGACGGAACGATTCATTCTTTCGTAAAACCTCATCTGCCATCATCAATCGCGCCGTGCAGAAGGCTACCGGGGTCATGATGCACGATTACGGCTGTATGCTCAGGGTGTACAAACGGCATATTATCGAAGCAATGCTCATGTGTCATGAACGCTCCACCTTTATTCCGGTGCTGGCCAACAGTTTTGCCCGGACAACCACGGAAGTTGAAGTGGAACATGCCGCGCGAACCTTGGGTGAATCAAAATACAGCCTTGGCAAGTTGATTTCGCTGATGTTTGATCTGGTCACCACCATGACCACCTATCCGTTGCGCCTGCTCTCCATTGTGGGCGGGATCATTTCGGCCACTGGCTTTGGTTTCGGGATACTGATCCTGATTCTCCGGCTTATCTATGGAGCTGAATGGGCAGGTGGCGGTGTTTTTACCCTGTTTTCCCTGGTTTATTTTTTTATCGGCGCCCAGTTTATCGCCATGGGGATTCTTGGAGAATACATTGGCCGCATTTATCACGATGTGAGGGACAGACCCCGATATTTCATTCAGGAAGTTACAGGACGAAAGAGGGATGGATAAAAAAAAATCTATCGCATCCCCTTGGCGTTCTTCATTGCATTTTTTTGTTAACAGACTTCAGCCTAATAGACTATAGACTAAATAAGCAGTCTTCATTCAAAATACTTTTACTGGAACAAACATGAAAGCTATTGTCCTTGCCTATCATACGATTGGTTGCGTTGGTATCGAAAAACTTCTGGAATCCGGGTTTGAGATATCCGCAATTTTTACCCATGCCGATGACCCTGATGAGAATATCTGGTTTCGCCCAGTGGCCGAGCTCGCGGCCCGGCATGACATCCCTGTCTATGCCCCGGAAGACCTGAATCATCCACTGTGGATTGAAAAGATTCAGGCCATGCAGCCTGATATTCTCTTCTCCTTTTACTATCGCCACCTGGTGGGAAAAGAGATCCTCAGCATTCCAGCCGCCGGATGTCTGAATCTGCATGGTTCCCTGCTTCCCCGCTACCGGGGACGATGTCCTGTCAACTGGGCCTTGATCAATGGGGAGAAAGAGACCGGAGTCAGCCTGCATTATATGACACCCCGGCCCGATGACGGCGATATTGTCGGTCAGCTCAAGGTCGAAATCGATTTCGAGGATACCGCCCTCACCATCCACACAAAAATGGCGGCGGCAAGCGCTGCCCTTCTTGATGAGGTGCTCCCCAAACTGGCACAAGGCACAGCGCCACGAACCGTCCAGGACAAGACCCTTGCCTCCTATTACGGCGGCAGGAAACCAACGGATGGCGAGATTGACTGGGACAAAAGCGCAAACGAGATCCGCAACCTGGTCCGGGCGGTCACCAAACCCTATCCCGGGGCCTTCAGCTTTCTCGGGAATCGCAAGGTGATCTTCTGGCAGGTCGAGACCCTGGGCGAGAATAAGGGAGCAAAACCCGGCACCGTTATCTCCGAGCATCCTTTTGTCATCAGTTGCGGTCAGGGAGCTGTTGAAATCAAGACCGGACAGACCGAAAAAGGACTCTTCCTCAACGCCAACCGCTTGGTAACGGAACTCGCCCTGGTGCAAGGGATGCACTTCGGGCCGGATGTGAAAAAGACCCTCGCCCAGAAGCGCAAGAAATCAGTCCTTATCCTGGGCGCGGACGGCTTTATCGGCAGCCATCTCTCTGAACATCTGCTCGACAGCGGACGCTATGAAGTGCATGGCATGGATCTTGGCTCCCGGTATATCAAGCACCTTGGAGATAATCCGAATTTCCATTTTGCAGAAGGCGATATCTCCATCCAGCGTGAATGGATCGAATACC
This sequence comes from Desulfobulbaceae bacterium, assembly GCA_031390685.1. Classification (GTDB taxonomy): domain Bacteria; phylum Desulfobacterota; class Desulfobulbia; order Desulfobulbales; family Desulfocapsaceae; genus UBA2270. Next base: position 15,133 of record JANMTN010000016.1, on the reverse strand, counting down.
ATGTCCGCCGGTGTGATATCATCCTGCCGCTCGTGGCCATTGCCACCCCCGCGGAATATACCCGCAACCCCTTACGGGTCTTTGAGCTTGATTTTGAGGAAAATCTCCGGGTTGTCCGTTATTGTGCCAAGTATGGAAAACGAATCCTCTTTCCTTCCACCTCCGAGGTCTACGGCATGTGCCAGGACAGTGTCTTTGATGAAGACAGCTCGCAACTGGTCCTTGGCCCCATTCACAAACAACGATGGATCTATTCCTGTTCCAAACAGATGCTCGACCGGGTAATCTGGGCCTATGGCGCCACCAGGGGTTTACAGTTCACCCTGTTTCGCCCCTTCAACTGGGTGGGATCGCGCCTTGACAGCCTGGCATCCGCGCGGATCGGTTCATCAAGGGTCATCACCCAGTTGATCCTCAATCTGGCGGAAGGCACTCCCATCCAACTGGTGGATGGTGGGCAGCAAAAACGGTGTTTTACCGATGTGAAAGATGGTCTTGACTGCCTGTTCCGCATCATTGAGAATAAAGACAACGTCTGTGATTCCAACATATTCAACATTGGCAACCCCTACAATGAGGCCTCCATTCGTGAACTGGCTGAAATCCTGGTTGCAAAATTCAAAAAACATCCCTTATCACAAAAATTTCCTCCTTTTGCCGGGATGAGAGACATAGAAAGCCGTACCTTCTATGGCAAGGGCTATGAAGATGTGAGTTTCCGAAAACCGAACATCAAAAAGGCTGAAAAATTGCTGGGATGGAAACCGCAAGTGACCCTGGAGCAATCCGTAGAAGAAACCCTGGATTTTTTCCTGAAACAGGCGGTCGAAACGGGTGAATTTGAGATCCATCATCAGGATGATTTTTATTGAACCGTTGTGCGTAAGGGCTCCTAAAATATCCAGGACGACTTGCAGAAAAGAGAAAGCGGATTATTGTGAAAGTATGCAGATAGGATTGCGCATTGACGTGGACACCCTGCGCGGAACCCGGCTGGGAGTTCCAGCACTGTGCCGGATCCTGAAGGCAAATGACATCCACGCCTCATTTTTCTTCTCTGTCGGCCCTGATAATATGGGGCGTCATCTGTGGCGGCTGCTGCGCCCTGCCTTTCTGGTGAAGATGATGCGCACCAAGGCCGCCAGTCTTTATGGCTGGGATATCCTGCTGAAAGGCACTTTCTGGCCCGGGCCGTCCATTGCCGGAAAAGCAGGGCAAGCCATTCAGCAAGCGTCCGAAGATGGACATGAGATTGGGTTACATGCGTGGGATCATCATGGCTGGCAGGCGGGAGTTAAAGATATGTCAGCGTCCCGGATTCATTCCTTGCTGCATCAAGGAGCCGAGGCGCTCATGTCTTTAACGGGCAAGAATCCAACCTGTTCCGCAGCCCCGGCCTGGCGCAGCACGGATGCCGCCTTGCTGGAAAAAGAACAGTTTACTTTTCTCTATAACTCTGATTGCCGTGGAGAGAGCCTCTTTTATCCGAAGGTCTCTGGAAAAAGCCTCGAGACCCCACAGGTACCAACGACCCTGCCGACCTATGATGAATTGATCGGACAACAAGGTGTCACCGAGGAGAATTACAACGAGCATCTTTTCTCCTCTCTCCGATCTGACCGGCTCAATATTCTCACCATTCACGCGGAAGTGGAAGGGATTGTCCACAAGGCCCTGTTTGCCGATTTTATCAAAATTGCCCAAGAGAGAGGGTGCTCTTTTGTCCCTCTTGGCGAGATCGTCAGAGGAGAGAAAAAAGAAGATATTGTCATCGCCTCTATTCAAGAGCGGATCATACCCGGAAGAGAGGGCTGGATCTCTGTTCAGCGTTCAATAGCGCCGGACGGCACTCGTGAGGAGGGTTCTTAAAGTTACCCCTTAACAGACTCCATGGAAAACTTCATCCTCACCATTGCCTTTCTTCTCATCGGCATGGGACTGCGCCGTCTCCCTCGCTTTCCCAAAGAAACCGCCCAGGTGCTCAACCTGTTTGTCATTCATGTATCCCTGCCCGCCCTGATCCTGCTCAAGGTACCGCAACTGACCTTTTCCCGGGATATCCTGGCCCCGGTCATTATGCCGTGGGCAATGCTGGCAGTCTCTGCCGCCATAATCCTGCTTGTGGCAAAACTCAGCAACTGGGGCCGGGAAATAATCGGCGCCCTCTTACTCCTGGCCCCTCTGGGCAACACCTCATTTCTCGGCATCCCCATGGTGCGCGTCTTTTTCGATGAGGCCGGCATCCCCTACGCAGTTCTCTATGATCAGCTCGGCTCTTTTCTGGCCCTGGCGACCTACGGCACGATGATTCTCGCCCTGTATGGCAGTGGAGAAAGGCCAAGGATTTCTCTGATTGTGAAAAAAGTCATCACCTTCCCCCCTTTTCTGGCCCTTCTCCTGGCCCTGGCCGGTCGGGAGGTCGGATTACCGGCCCCGGTGATCACCCTGTTCGACAATCTGGCCGCAACCCTGGTGCCGGTGGTCATGATTGCGGTCGGCTATCAGCTCACCCTGCGGCTCCGTCCCGAGGTGCTGTCACCTCTGCTGGTAGGACTCTCGGTCAAGCTGATCGCGGCCCCGCTCCTGGCGTTGTTCTTCTGCCATCTCCTGGGGTTCAACAGCCTGGCGGTCCGTGTCGCCATCTTTGAAGCGGGAATGCCGCCCATGGTCTCAGCCGGGGCCCTGGCGATTATGGCTGGGCTTTCCCCTGAACTCACCGCCGCCATGGTTGGGGTCGGCATCCTTCTCTCTTTTCTCACCCTGCCCCTGCTCATGCAGCTGCTTTGAATAACACAGCGCTCCAGGCGGCGAACCGCCATGATTACCCGCCATTGCCAGCCTTTAATCGTTCATAGAATTTGAACTCTCCAAACGCGCCATTAGCCGAATCTTTTGCCCGCAAGTTCCTTGCCCTCGAAGACAACCTCCTCCACAGTTAAACCCTTTAGGCTTTTCGATTGATGCAGAGCGCAGACTCATAGTACTCATTTCAATCAGTTGCCAGTAAACCAAAAAACAGTTTACGTATTGCCATGTCGTTGCCTGATGGTTACACTAAAATTTCTTGATTCATCACATTTCATTTCTTAAACCGTCATCGAATTATGCTCCATAACTTCCGACATCTCAGGCGTTGCATCATCATCCTGACTCTTGCCGCCCTTTCATTGGGAATTGGCGGGAAGGTAACCCTCTGTTTCACGCCTGACGGGGACGTACACTTGGAGCAGAGCCGTTCCTTTTGCCATCTTACCGGAAGATGCCTTGCCACGGCAGACGGGTTAGCCCTGAGTAATGATCGGGTCGAGAACCAGGATTACTGCCGGGACGTTTCCCTGGGAGGAGACGCATTCAATCATCACCAGCGGAATATCGTCCCACCCCCATCCCTCGCCTTAGTTCCTCTGGTACAGCCAATCAACTTCACCCTGACTGATAAAAAGCCTTTTTACACCACCCCTGCCGTTACTCCTCCTCAACTCGTATCCCTGCAAAGCGTTATCCTCCTGATTTGATTCTTTCTTCCTGAGCCCCGCCAACGGTTACGACCCTCTAACCACCAGCGGAACGCACCAAAAAAAAATCCATAGATACCCGTGGTCCGTCCGTATTGATCGGCAAGGCCACGCCATTCGTCTTTTCCCCTCTCTCTCGAGGATTATCTATGCGTATCCAACTATTTGCCTTGTGGACTATTATTTGTACTATTATTTTTTCCGTCGGCCTCTGGTGTGGGCCTCCCCCGGCCCTGGCTGCCGACGCCCCGAACGGCCTGACCCTTGAAGAGGCCCTTGACCGTGCTTCACGAAACCGACAGGAGCTTAAAGGTTTTCGTGCTGACCTTGATGCTGCCGCGGTCAAGTTGAAACATGCAGGCCTACCCCTTAACCCCGAGCTTCGGGTCGAGTTTGACAATCTGGGTGGAGATCTGCCCATTGACGATGTCAGGGAGACCACTGTTTCCCTGAGCCAAGCCTTCGAGATCGGCGGTAAGCCATCGGCCCGGAAGAACAAGGGCCAAGCCGAAATTCTGCGACTGCAGCGTGAGCAGACCACGACCTGGCTCGACATTGCCGCCGAGGTCAAAACGGCCTTCATGGAGGTACTCGGTGCCCAAGAACGGTTGGCCCTGCAACACGAAGCGGAACAAATCGCCTCGGAGCTGGCCGCCATCACCCATGAGCGGGTGGCTGCCGGTGAGCTCGCCGCCACCGAAGAGACCAGGGCCGAGGCGAGAAAAGCGGAGACCACGGTGGAGACCCAGAAGTTTAAAAGTCTGTTAGCCGAGGCGGAACTCAATCTCGCCATGACACTTGTGGAGACTGACAACGCCACTGTGACCGTAACCGGACACCTTCCCCAGGAGGTCGCCATTCCAGACCAGCAAACGCTGCTGGCTGAGATGCAAAACTCACCCCTGCTTGCCCTGCGCCAGAGCGAAACACAGCTTGCCGCAACCAGCCTCTCGCTGGAGCAGGCTAATGCCTGGTCAGACCCTGCCCTTTTCCTTGCCCTGCGCGAGATTCCAGACAAGGACGCGCGCGCTGTCTCGGTCGGCCTCTCCATCCCCCTACCGCTCTTTCAACGGAATCAGGCGGCCCTGGCCGATGCTTCCGCGACTGCGCAAAAGGCTGCCGCAAATAAAGAGAATGCGGCCCGCAGCCTGCAGACGGAACTTATAAAGACTCACACGATGCTGGTCGCTGCCGACCAGGAAGCGCGCACCTTACGGGTCGAGGTCATTAGCCGGGTCACTGAAGCCGCTGAGGCAGTCCGGGAAGGATTCATGGCCGGTAAGTTCCGCTACAGCGATGTCCTGGAGGCATCTCGATCCCAGGAGCAAGTGAAGGTCCGCCACCTTAACGCCATCCTTGACCTCAACCGCGCGGCCATCTCACTTGATCGCCTCCTCGGTAAGCCTTCAATCCCAGAAATTTCACAAAATTCTTCGTCACTCTCTCACGACAGGAGCACCCCATGAGCCATACGAAATCGACTTCCCTTATCATTCTTATCATAGTAGTGCTTACCACCATGGCCGGGATTGGAGGTTTCCTCGTCGCCAGCCGCAGGAACCAGCCCCCTGCCCCTGCGCAGACCACTCGCCAAACGGCAGTTGATAGCGTCGCTCCCCGGGATGGTGTCCCTCTGGAGGCAGCCGGCAAGCCGGAAGCCCAGCAAGAAAAAGCGGGGCATAATGAAAAACAGATTCAAGAAGGAGGCGACCAAGCCGACATCCCTGATCACATGGCCAAGGTTTCCGATCTGGATCGACCAGTGGATGAGATGTGGGCCGCCAGCTGCGAACACGATATTCCACAATACCAGTGCGACGAGTGTCGCTACGAGATCGGCATGGTCAAGCTCGATGCCGCGCTCATGGGCGACAATGGTCTGGTACGCACCGGCTTTCCGGAAAAACGCCAAGGACGCCACGAGGAACGAAGCCTGCCCGGCACGGTACAGCTCGACGAGACCCGTACCGTGCATGTGTCCAGCCCCTTGACCGGCCTGATCACCCGCGGGTTCACAACCCCGGGGGATAGAGTAGAGGCTGGGGCGCCGCTCTTTGAAGTCGACAGCTCCGAAGTGGCGGAAGCCAAGGGCATCTACCTCAAGGCCATGGCTGGACTTAACCTCGCTGTCAAGGCCGCTGAACGCGAGACGCTGCTCTTTTCGCGAAAGGTTGCGGCCGAGGTCGAGGTCCAGGAGGCTGAGGCCAAACGGACCGCGGCCGAAACCGATTTCGCCGCCGCCCGTAGCCGGCTCCTGCGCCTGGGGCTCACCAAGAATGAAATCGAAGGCATTTCGACCAAAAATGGGGCTGCCGCCTTAAGCGGGCTCGTGGTGATCCGCGCCTCCAGGGCGGGCACCGTCATTGAGGGCCACGCCGCTCCAGGTGAGCACGCTGAAACCGGCAAGGAACTGCTCACCATTTCCGGCCTTGACTCAGTGTGGGTCATGGCTGACTTGAAGGACTCCGATCTCTCCACCGTCGCCAACGCTTCCGGCGGTGCGGCCAAAATCGACGCCCTGGGCCGCAGTTTTAGCGGCAGGCTGGACACAATCACCGGCAGTGTGAACAAAGAAACACGCACCGCCAAGGCCCGTTTCAGCGTGGCCAATACCGATGGTCTGCTCAAACCGGGCATGTTCGTCTCGGTACGTCTGCTTCTGCCCGCCGAAGGCGATATCCTCGTGGTACCCAAGATAGCGGTGCTGGCCGACGAGGGTCGGACCTTTGTCTTTACTCACAAGGTGGGAGACTATTGGGTGCGGCGACCCGTTACCCTCGGGGCGCGGTTCGATGGCCTGGTGGAGATCAAATCCGGTATCACAGCGGAGCAACAAATCATCACCGACGGCTCCTTTCTATTAAAAAGCGACGTGCTGCGCGGCAAGATGGGCGCCGGTTGCGCGGAATAAGGGAGGACACCGCTATGGAACGATTCACCAATATTCTTCTTGCCCGCCGCTGGGTGGTGCTCACCCTGACGATACTCCTGGCTGTAACCGGCTGGGTGGCCTGGACCCGGCTCCCTATCGATGCCTTCCCGGATGTAACCAATGTTCAGGTCATGGTCCTCACCGAGGCGCCGGGATTCTCCTCCGTGGACGTGGAGCAGCAGATCACCTATCCTATCGAGCAGCAGATGGGCGGTGTGCCCAAGGTCACCCAGGTGCGCTCCCTCTCCAAGGCCGGACTGTCACAGGTCATCGTCGTCTTTGAGGATAATACCGACATCTACTTCGCCAGACAGCAGATCTTTGAGCGGCTGGCCAATGCCCGCGATAACCTGCCCGCCTTTGCCAAGCCGGAACTCGGCCCCATCAGCACGGGCTTAGGCGAGATTTTTCAATACACCCTTGAGGGTGAAGGCATAGACGCCATGGAACTCCGCCGCCTCCAAGACGCTATTGTCAGCCCCCAACTGCGGCCCATTCCCGGTGTCAATGAGGTGAACAGCTTCGGCGGCTTTGTCCGCCAGTACCAGGTCCAAGTCAACCAGGATGCCTTGCTCAAGTATGGGATCAGTCTGCGGGAGGTCGTGGAGGCGCTGGAGAAGAACAACGCCAACGCCGCCGGCGGCTTCATCGTCCAGGGCTGGGAGCAGACCTATATCCGTGGTCTGGGGCAGCTCACCGGACCTGAGGATATAGGCGAGGTGGTGCTGAAGTCCCTCGACGGCACCCCGGTCCATGTCAAGGACGTGGCGACAGTCACCATCGGCCCCCAGTCCAGACAGGGCGCAGTTACCCGTGACGGCAAGGGTGAGACGGTGGCCGGTATGGTCATCATGTTGCGAGGCGAAAATGCCAAAGACGTGGTCACCAGGGTGAAAGACGCCATCCCCCGCATCCAGGAAAGTTTGCCGGAAGGCGTCCGCCTTAATGCCTTCTACGACCGCACCGAACTGATCGAGGCCTGCATCAAAACCGTGGTCGACGCCCTCACCGAGGGCGGATTCTTTGTCATCCTGGTGCTCTTTCTCTTCCTGGCCGAGCTGCGTACCTCCTTGATCGTGGTGCTGTCCCTGCCGCTTACCTTCCTGATCACCTTTCTGATCATGGGGTGGGTCGGCATCAGCTCAAACCTGATGAGCCTGGGCGGTCTCGCCTTTTCGGTGGGCATGGTGGTGGATGCGGCCATCGTCATTGTCGAAAATATGCGCCGCCATTTTGCAGAGAACCCGGACAAGTCCATGAAAAATCGGGTTGCCGCTCTGGCCGTGGCTGAGGTGGCGAGGCCAGTGGCCTTCTCCGTGCTGATCATCGCCATCGTCCTGGTGCCGCTCTTTTCTCTCCAGGGTATCGAGGGCAAGATGTTCATGCCGCTTGCCGCAACCATGATCATCGCCATCCTCGTCTCGCTGGTGGTGGCCTTGACCGTTATGCCGGTCCTCTCTGCCCTGTACCTGAGCCAGAAACCGGAGAAGGAGTTTTGGTTCGTGCGTGCCTTAAACCGGGGGTATCTGGCACTTCTTATCAGCGCCCGGCGGCACGGGACCGTGACCATGGTCCTCGCCGTCATGGCACTTGCCGCCGCTGGCTGGGCTGTCACCGGTATCGGTACCGAGTTCATGCCCCACCTGGACGAAGGAGCCATTGCCGTCAACGCCGTGCGCCTGCCCAACGCCTCTCTGGAGGGCGCGGTCTCGGTAAATGGCTTTATCGAAAAACGCTTACTGACCTCCTTCCCCGAGGTCCTGACCGTGGTCAGCAAAACGGGCCGTGCCGAAATCTCGGAAGACCCCATGGGGCCGGAACAGACCGACTTCTTTATCATGCTGAAGCCCAAAAAAGACTGGACTGCTGGCCGCACCAAGCCAGATCTGATCGAGGCCATGAACCGGGAGCTCTCCACCATCCCCGGCATCCGGCTCTCCTTCTCTCAACCCATCGCCCTTCGGGTCAATGAGTTGATCTCCGGGGTCAAGAGCGACCTGGCGGTCAAGGTCTATGGCGAAGATTTGAAGAGATTGAAGGGCTACGCCGACCGCATCGCCGCCATCCTCAGCGGACTTGAGGGTGCACGGGACGTCAAGGTGGAGCAGGTCTCAGGCATGGAACAGATAGAGATTGTCTACGACCGCAAGACACTCGCCCGCTATGGGGTGAACGCAGGCGATGTCAACGAGGTGATTGAAATCGCCCTGGCCGGACGCGAGGCGACCAGGGTAGTGGAAAGCCCCCTGCGCACCGCCACCGTGGTGCGGCTTGCCGATAAGGAACGGGGAGACATTGACGCCCTGGAAAAACTGCTCATCCGCGGGGCCTCCGGCGAACCCCTCCGCCTTGGCCAGGTGGCGAAGATCTCCCTTGTCGAAGGACCGGCCCAGATCGGCAGAGAGAAGGGCATGCGCCGGGTGGCGGCCGAGGTCAACATCCGGGGCCGGGACCTGGGCGGTTTCGTGGCTGAGGCCCAAAAAAAACTGCACGCCATTGAACAAGAACTCCCCTCCGGCTATTTCCTTGAATACGGCGGCCAGTTCGAGAACCAGCAGCGGGCCATGCAGCGTCTCGCCATCGTTGTGCCGGCGGCGCTCTTCCTCATCTTCTGCCTGCTGTATATGGCCCTGGGCACGCTGCGGGACTCCCTGCTGGTAATCCTTAATCTGCCCTTTGCCCTGGTGGGGGGTATCCTTGCCATCCGGGCCTGGAGCATGCCGCTTTCGGTGTCGGCAGCGGTGGCCTTCATCTGTCTGCTGGGGATCGCAGTGCAAAACGGGGTGGTGCTTATCACCTTTTTCCGGCAACTGCGCGACAAGGGCCACACCATCGACGAGACCATCCGCGAGGGGTGTCGGCTCCGCTTCCGGCCTCTTCTGATGACGGCGCTCGCCAGCTTTATCGGCCATCTACCCATGCTCTACGCCACCGGCTCCGGAGCCGATATCCAAAAACCACTGGCGGTGGTGGTCATGGGCGGACTCATCACCTCCACCATCCTGACCCTGGTCGTCATCCCGGTACTCTTCGGCTGGCAGGAAAAGAGGTTCGGCATAACGGCCCCAGAAAGTCTTGATTAACAAACGGACAACAATGGGTTGGTCATCGACCAAACCGCGCGCCATCTCCTTGGCCCACTAAACCGCTATATATAAATCACCGGGCCACCTTAATGGCCAGAAGGATTCTGACCTGTCAGAAGCAGACAGATAGAAAAAACAAAAAAAAGGTTCAGAAGGAAACCCTTCTGAACCTTTTTTCAAAGCCCGAACTTCAAGATACTGACCCAGCAGCAGGCGGTACTCTCTCTACCGATAATCTATTTTTTCCCTTTACCACCCTGCTTTTTCTCTTTCTTCTTGGTCTTTTCCTTGTCACTCGTCTTTTCTTTTTTCAGTTTTTTACTCTCATCCTCAACAGGTAATGGACAACAGGAACAATGATTGCCTTTTTTCTCAAAATTATGACAACATTTTTTCTTCACCTTTTTAGCGTCACCCATTTTCAGACCTCGTAACTATTTTTTTTCCGGCGCAGAGGCGGGGGCAGATGCCGGGGCTGGAGCAGCTGCAGGAGCCGGAGCGGCTGCAGGGGCTGGAGCGGCTGTTTTCTTTTCAATGGAGATCAGCTCCACATCAAAAAGGAGGACGGAATTAGGCTCAATCACTGGTGGCGCACCCTGCTCACCATAGGCAAGGTTGGAGGGAATAGCCAGCTTGTACTGGGAACCAACAGTCATCAGCTTCATGGCCTCACTCCAGCCAGGAATCACCTGATCGACACCAAAGACAGCAGGCTCACCCCGTTTACGGGAATCATCAAAAACAGTACCGTTAACGAATGTTCCGGTATAATGCACCTTAACCTGATCTCCATCCTTGACCTTCTCGCCGCTTCCTTTTTTCACTTCTTCATACTGCAGGCCGCTCTTGGTGATAATAATTCCCTTTTTCTCTTTATTCTTGGCAAGATACTCATCACCGATCTTCTTGTTTTTTTCCTGCATCTCTTTTAACTGGGTTGCCTGTTTTGCCTGCATCTTTGTCGCGAACTCTTTTTGCACCTGGGCCACTTCTTCAGGAGTTATCAGCTGTTTATTTCCTTTAAAGGAATCGGTTATCCCCTGAACCAAACGATCATAATTGATATCCTCCTTCATTCCCTTGAAGTAAGTTCCCACATCCAGACCCATACTGTAGCTGAGCTTATCCTGAAAAGTCTTCAATTCGCCCGCCGGTTTATCCTTGTCAGCCGCAAATCCCAGGGTCGGTAACAACAAGGCCATCAAAGCAAATACCATCAATCTGTTCATACCATCATCTCCTTTCACAGTTTTTATCTCAACAACATAATCTGCCTACCTACTTACCTACTTACTACTTAAGCAAACACTGATATACACTCTTTCTACTTCAGCAAGCAATCTCTTGCAACAGACATTTTTTTCAAGTTAGCCGAAACTACAAAACCACCAGCGTAATTCCCCGATTTCCTTTATTGAGATTAACATTGGCTGCCAGTTGCGGAAACCGGCGCAGCAGATCTCGGGTTGGCCCTGATTTCGACCTGAATTCTTCGCCGGGAATAAAAGTATTAATCTCACCATTCCCCTTGAGATATGCCAACACCTTCCTGCACTCGGTGCCAATAGCGCCACCCTTGCCACTGGAACCATAACCATGAATCACCGTCAAGACACGCAGATTGTACTGACGGCCGCCTTCAAGTTCCATCTCCAATTTCCGCAAAGCACTCTCAACAAGGGGCTTACCCAATTCCAGATTGACCACTTTATGAAAAGCGCCCCCAGCAGCGATTGTTCCTGACTGAGGAGCTTGTTTTGCCCCGCAGAATGGGCAGAGCAGCAGACCGTGATCAATATCATTGCCACAGACCTGACAAAGGATCATAGCAGGCACCTACACCCTTTTCACCGAAATCACCGATTCCAGTTGCCGCAGATGTTGCAGCAACGTCTGCAGATGGTCCAGGTCGGCAACCTCCAGGGTTATCTGCAGCTCAACGATGCCAGTGGGAGTGATCCTTGTGGGAATTCCGAGGATATTGGCATCATCAGCATTGATTGCGGCGCTGATGGTTGCCACAATGCCCCGCCTGTTTTCCGCGCTCACCAGAATCTCCACCTGATGCTGGATGGTCTGGGTGCCAGACCAGGATACTGCTATCCAGCGCCGCAGATCAGTGGCCAACAGATTTTCACAGTTTGCCTTATGCACCGAGATTCCGCGGCCAGTGGTGATAAAGCCGATAATGGCATCCCCGGGCACCGGATGGCAGCACTGGCTTATCTTTACCAGCATATCATCAATCCCATCAATACTGATAACGGAATCACCCCCCTGACCGCCGGACTTCTGCTGACTTACCATCAGGGCGGCAAGTTCCTGGGGAGTCAGTTCACTGGGACGATCCTTCTCGTCACGAAATTCAGACGGCTGGAGCGCTTTGACAAGGCCCTGCACCGTTACAACCCCGTTCCCCACCTTCGCCAGTAGATCATCGAGAGAATTGCAGCGCAGCTCCTTCAGCAGTAATTTGATATGACCACTCTTGACCATCTTTTTCAGGGTGGTCTCGTACCGCTTCAGCTCCCGCTCACAGATCTCCCGGCCAAGATGCACGGCCTGTTCCTTCTCTTCCCGGCGCAACCAGGAACGAATCCGGGAACGGGCGCGGCTGGTCTTGACCAGACTCAGCCAACCCCGGCGGGGATGCTGGGTCTTTGAGGTAATAATCTCAACGATATCACCATTCTGCATCTCATACTTCAAGGGCACGAGACGGCCATTAACCTTGGCCCCCACACAGCGATCCCCCACCTCGGTATGGATGGCATAGGCAAAGTCGATGGGGCAGCTCCCCAGGGGAAATTCTCTGACCTCACCGCCTGGGGTCAGGGCGTAGACTTCAGGGGCATAGAGCTCTCCCCGGACATTCTCCAGAAACTCACGCGGATCTTCAACTTCCTGCAGCGAGTTCACCAGTTTTTTCAGTTCCCGGAAGAGCTTGGCATCATTGCCGCCAATTTTATGCCCTTCCTTATAGGCCCAGTGCGCGGCCACACCCTCCTGGGCGATCCGGTCCATTTTCTCGGTGCGAATCTGGACCTCGATAAAATTATTCTGCGGCCCCACCACAGTGGTATGCATCGACTGATAGTTATTGGCCTTGGGAGCGGAGATAAAGTCCTTGATCCGGCCAGGAACAGGCGCCCAATTCTCATGCACCACCCCGAGCACCGCATAACACTCATCCACCGTATTGACGATGATGCGAAAGGCCACCTTGTCATAGACTTGCTCCAAAGGGATTTTCTGGGCAAGAAGTTTTTTATAAATGGAATAGATATGCTTGGGGCGGCCAATAATACGAACCGGAAAAATTTTATTCTCAGCAAGTTTTTCCTTAATGATATTGATTACTTCATCAACATACTTCTGGCGCTCCGCAAAAGAACTCTCCAACTTGGCGGCAAGCTCAATATACTCGTCAGGGTGGAGATAGCGGAATGACTGATCTTCGAGCTCACGTTTCAACCAGTCAATACCCAGCCTGCTGGCCAGAGGCGCATACAGATCCATAGTTTCACGCGCCATCTCGCGCCGAAAGTCGCTGTCCTTCGATTCCAAGGAGCACATATCCTTAAGACGGTCGGCCAGCTTGACCAGAAGCACGCGGATATCGGCGGCAATGGCCAGTAACATCTTACGGACATTCTCAGCCTGATACGCCAACTGGCTGTTATAATGGACTCTGGTAATCCGGGTGCAGCCATCAACAATCTCGGCCACACTCCTGCCAAATTCCTTGCCCAGTTGCTCAACTGTGACCCCTTCCTTGAGGACACCATGCAACAGACCGGCGATGACCGTGTCAAGGTCAAGGTGCATGGAAGCAAGGGTGGATGCCACCTCCAGGACATGATCCAGATACGGTTCCCCTGAAAAATGCTTCTTGCCCGTATGCACCTTGACCGCAAGATCCCAGGCCTTGTCAATGGGCTCCAGATCAACATCGTGGAGATATCCCCTGGCAATGGTTTTCAGACCATTGATGCCCGGCATGGATGCAGTCATGACAGCTCCTATCGCTCCTGCACTGCGCTGCCAGCCTCAGCGATCTGATTCAGCAGATAGGCCACAACCTGATCAGGGGCAAGCTCCACGGTCAGACCATCACGGCGATGACGGACTTCAACCACTCCCTCTTTGCCCAGGCGGGCGCCAACCATCAACCGAAAGGGAATACCCAGCAGATCAGCATCTTTGAACTTGGCGCCAGGACGTTCATCTCGCTCATCAAGAAGCACCTCAACCCCTTGCGCCTGCAACTGCGTGTACAGCAACTCCGCCGCTGCGGTTATCACAGCGTCCTTGAGACCGAGGTTGAGGATGATCACCTGAACCGGGGCCAGGGCCACCGGAAAAATTATCCCGTTCTCATCATGGTTCTGTTCAATGGCCGCGGCAACAATGCGACTGATGCCGATACCATAACAACCCATGATCAGGGGTTTCTCCTGGCCGTCATGATCCTGGAAGACTGCCCGCATGGAGGCGGAATACGTCGTTCCCAATTTAAAGATATGTCCGACCTCAATGCCTTCAATCTGGCCCAGTTCACCGCCGCAGAGTGGACAAGGATCATCAGCGGCAATCTGCCGCAGATCGGCAAGGGTGGCCACCTCAAAATCGCGGCCCATATTGACATTCTTCAGGTGATAGTTTTTCTCACCCGCGCCCACCACAAAATTACGCATGGCCGCCACTTCAAGATCAGCCACCACCTTTAACTTCAGACCATTCAGGCCAATGGGGCCAAGATAGCCGGTTGGCACTCCGGTGATATCAAAGACCTCTTTATCTTCGGCCAGTTCCACATCGGCCGCCTGCAGCATGTTTTTGAGTTTCACCTCCTGCACCTCACGATCACCCCGCACCAGGACTGCCACCGGATATTTCTGCTGACCATCGCCGCCTGTCACCTTATAGATCAAGGTCTTGACCAGCAGCTCCGGCCTGATACCCAGAAACTCACAAACCGCCGTGACCTTGCGCTTGCCAGGGGTCTCAACCTTCTCAGGTGCCAGCATCGGTTCCTGGTTCTCCACCGGCCGGTCCTTGATCGCCGCCTTTTCGACATTGGCCGCATAGTCACAGGACTTGCATACCGCCAGGGTATCCTCGCCGGTCTTGGCCAGGACCATGAACTCATGAGAGAAACTGCCGCCGATACTGCCGCTGTCCGCCTCTACTGCCCGGAACTGCAGGCCGCAACGGGTGAAGATACGCTGATAGGCATCATACATCTTCTGATAAGCGATACCCGCCTGCTCATCATCAACATCAAAGGAATAAGCATCCTTCATAATAAATTCGCGGCCGCGCATGAGTCCGAACCGGGGCCTGATCTCATCCCGAAACTTGCTCTGGATCTGATAAAGATTGAGCGGCAGTTGCCGATACGAACGAACCTCACCCCGCACCAGGTCGGTGATCACCTCTTCATGGGTCGGCCCCAGACACGATTCCCGGTCGTGCCGATCCTTGAACCTGAGCAGTTCCGGTCCGTACTTCTCATAGCGTCCGGTCTCCCGCCACAGATCGGCAGGCTGAACCATGGGCATCAACAGCTCCTGGGCGCCGGCGCGATTCATCTCCTC
>JANMTN010000342.1:0-1888 GCA_031390685.1 Desulfobulbaceae bacterium | reverse complement strand
AGCGCACCGTCGGCCAACAAACCGTCCTCGGCCATGCCGTGCAGGGCTTGGGCCGCCCCCTGCGCCTCGCGGTAGGGCGGGTCCGCGAGCACCAGCGAGAACGGGCCCCGCGCCACGATCTCGCGCTGCGCCTTGGGGCGGGCGATCGGCAGTCGTTCTGTTGACATAGACAGCATAGTCTGCATCGTTGGTTCTATTTTCAGAGGCTCGATAGCTTGTTCCGAGCTTATACCATCCAGTTTGGGGAATTCGTACTGACCAGAAGGCTATTCCTCGGCGCTGGGCATCAAGCTCCACCGTTAAAAATCGATATTCACCATTTAAACAGGTAGGCCAAGCCCTGGCTTTCCAGGCTCCTTTATCCATATAAGAGCCTTCAGTGAGGTTAGTATTTCTGTTATGTGTCTCATAATCAATTATTTTAACTTCCCAGGCATTCCCAGTGGTAACATCAACAGCAAGAAGGGCTGCAACAAAAAACATGGTACTGAACAAATGAGTGCCAATTTTATTTTTTAACATATTAGTAACTCCCCTTATCTCTCATGGCGTAATTGCCGTATTTTATTATATATTATTGCCAATGGTCCTTCATAACGAACAAAAATCGGAAAAAGCATCCTGCCGAAATTGTGACTCGCCCAGAGGATCACCAGACAGCGCCATCCCGGACCACCTCCCCAATTACCAAGAGGAATCATCCTGGATAAAACAAACAATCTGGCGCTTCTGCCAATCTCCATCCCTGTCGGTTGAAACAATCTGTCTCTCACTCGCTCCCGCATTATTTCACCATTATTCCTTGAGTCGCTCCCTGATCATTAAAATAAAAAATTTCAATCTGAGCCATGGATTCCAGCTCAAGGCCCCAAGAGAAAAATCCCATAGATGTTTATCCGCCTTCCTGTGTTTCTGAGATGGTTCATTCCGGCCATGGAAATCATCAAGATGGTGTTGATGCCTGATATTGCGGACCTCTAAGGTCTTTGGAAAGGCGAGTTTTGCCACCAGCAGGTGATTTATCCATGGTTTCAGATCTCGGGACTGATACCCGAGTACCGATGCTGCGGCCCCGAATAATGGCGCGGCATCAAGGATTCCCTGTTGCAGAGGAGCAAAATAGGCATCCTGAACCTGTTCAGCCCTGCCCGTGGCATCATCCTGGGTTCGGAATTCAAGTTCACAGCCTACCTCCGTCAATCGATAGCCATTCAAGGTTGGATGCGGGGCCCGACAGGCCTCCTCAAAGAGATCCCTGGCATACAAAATGGAACTCCCGCCAAGATCAAAATGATTACGGTCATAGATAAGCCCTTCAATGGTATTGTCCGGTCTGGTGGAAAAGGGAATGCCACGGGTCGCCGCCAGAAGCATTCCATGAAAACGGGGCTTATCAAGGCGATGCTGAACGGCTTCATAAAGGAATCGCTGAATCGTACCCAGCCAGCCTATATCGACAATGGCGACATCTGTCTGCTCAAAAAAACATTCCTGCTCAAGGTACTTGATCAGGGCATCATTGTAGGGGCGGGTCTGACCCCGGACTTCATCCTGGAATGCTGCATCCTCAAGAAGTTCCTGAAAGTGAACGGAATTCTTCATTGTCGTTTCAGGATACAAAGGACTCAGTGCGGTTTCCAGGGCAAGATGATGACGGGCGAGGTGCGGTGCAAGTTTGCCGCCATCAAGCTTAAATATGCGACAGACATCACGGAAATCACGATTCCCGGCGGGCAGAAAGGCAATGGCGGCATTGTCCCTGGTCAAGCCCTGATACGCGCACGAGGCGCCGGCAAGGGCCATACGACTCACATAGAGATAACTGACCGTTGGCAGTTGTGCTGCCGGATAGATCTTTGGGATCGCCCCTTCCCAGAACTTTTGAAAC
>JANMTN010000239.1:0-4904 GCA_031390685.1 Desulfobulbaceae bacterium | reverse complement strand
GTGGACTGTCTTTATCAGGTGGCCAAGGTTATCTGCGAAACCGGTGCTGATCTGTTGTATACGGATGAGGACCTGATTGGGGCTGATGGCAGCAGATTCAGTGTTTTTTATAAGCCTGGATTTAACCCTGAACTTTTATTGTGTCACAACTATATCACCCATCTGGTGGTGAGTGCTAAAATACTGTTTGACGTGATAGGCGGGCTTGACTCTGAATATGACGGGGCCCAGGATTATGACCTCGTTCTGAAATTGAGTGAGCAGGCGCAGCGAATTGTCCATATCCCTCAGGTTCTGTATCATTGGCGGGCTTCGGAGACCTCAACCAGCATCAATCACGAGCAGAAGGCCTATGCCGATGAAGCAGGTCGGAAAGCCCTGGTTGCTGCCATGAAAAGAAGAGGAATTGAGGCTGAGGTCCAGGCGACGGACTGGAAGTTTTATTATCGGGTGCAGCGAAAGTTACAAGCCCGGCCATTTGTCTCCATCCTGGTATATTGGAATGATGATCCTGCCGGCGCTGTTGCCTGGCTTCGTTCACTGGTTGCTGTTACCGGTTATGACCGGTTCGAGGTTCTCTTGATGATAACTGCCACAGCAGACAGGGAAGGCATTTATTGTCAGGATGTGACAGGAGTCGGCGATACTATCTTTTGTCTGCATGTCCAGGAGGGGCTGGGCCGTGCAGTATTGTATAATCTGGCTGCCGGGCAGAGCCGGGGAGAGTATCTTGTTTTTATCGATCATGCGGTAACCGTTCGTTCCGCAGATTGGCTTGAAACTCTTCTCGCTCAAGCGCTGGAAAAAGGAACCGGTGCAGTTGCTGCGCGGGTGAAGAATGCGCAGGGTGAAAAAGAAGAAATTGAAACTCTCCCTGATGTGACAGATGAATCACCCTTGTATTATCTCCATTTTGTGCAGGAATGTTCAATTCATATGAATGGCCTCAATTGTCCGCAAAATGTACTGGCAGTTCCCTGGGGGCTGTGTCTGGTTGCAAAAGAGATTTTTGAATCATGTGAAGGCCTTGATGAGACAAACTTTCCTTTTCTGTTCTGGAGTCTTGATTTCTGTCTGCGGCTGCGCGAGCTGGGATATGAAAATGTGTGTCTACCGTATGATATTGCCGAGAGATCGGAGCAGGAAAAAATTATTGCCGGCATGGAAGGAAACAAAGAGTGGGACCACGAGCGCAGAGTGTTTCAGGCACGTTGGCACAAACTTTTATTAAAAAGTGACCCTTATTATAACCTGGGTGTTTTGGATGAAACACAGCTTTCTGCCGATGACTTTCTGAAATGGTATGCCGGCGCTTAAGAGAAGGGTGTTATTTTATGGCTTGATATTCATTGTTGGCTATTGGTCGGCCTTCTTTTAAATGAAACAGATACGGGAAGTGAAGCAATAGAGATATTTTGTAGAGTATAATCGGTGCCCATAAGCCAACGATGACGCCAATACATATATGCAAGGCTGGATTTTGCAGATGAAAGAGCTTTAACAGAATTATTCTTGCACCTACTCCCGCTAACATATGAACAAGGTAAATCTGCAGGGAGTGAATTCCCAGAACCTTGATGTATCGGCAGCAGTTTTTTCCTGCAAGGTATTGAGATAAGCCGATACAGGATGTTATGCCAAGAGTGGAGAGATAAAGAAAATAAAAAGGATGAGAGCCGTTTGTTAATCGGGTTGGATCGATCTGGTTTGTAAAAATAAAATAGCCGGAGCCCATGAGAATGATAAAGAGTACGAACGTTACCTCTATCGGGATGGAGTGTTTTTCTGGATTTGTAAGATATCTTTTGGCTAAAATACCGGCTACAAAGAAGAGGAACTCAATAGAAAAATCATGAAGTGCCGCGATCTCGGTATTGATTGGATAGAAAAACAGTATGACGGCACTGAGGGTCATGACGGCAGTGGAAAATTTGCCGAGCATGGTAAACATACTGTAGGCAATATACATGCAGATGAGCGCGTATAAAAACCAGAATTGCGACCATGGCCGATAGGGGATTGCCAGGATATCTTCTAGAGTGATGCCTCGGTAGGTGTGATTTGCGAGAAATAATTCAATACTGGTTTGCAGTAGAGACCAAATCAGGTATGGGTAAGCGATGTATTTAATTTTGTTTATCAGAAAACTGCGAGCACCACGCTTCTGGAAACTCTGTTCAACAAACAGACCGGTTAAAAAAAAGAAAAAGGGCATATGGAAGCTGTAAACTATGCTGTCTGAAAGAGCAAAAAAATGTTCCTGGATACTGAGGTGCGCGTGATACCCACTGCTCAACAAATGGCCATATACAACCAGAATGATCCCAATACCTTTTCCGTAGTCCACCCAGTCTGTTCTTTGTGTCATTCTGGTCTCACAGTATTTTTTTGCTGAAAAAAAGAATCAGGCCATTGTTGCCTGAAACTCCAGACTGGTGTGGTTGTTTTATGGAAGAGACAGTCCTGTTTGGGGCTGAAACAGTACGAATTGAATTCACTGCCAAGGGGAGGGAATTTTCTTGCGTAGGTAATTTTCTTAGTATAGTGTAAAATATTTTGTTAAAAAATGAAAGGAAAGATGCTTTTCTGACCTTAACCGCCACTATTACGGGAATGAGTGCTCTTACGGGTATTCTGATATTACCATAAAATGGTAATGTTTTGATTTTGTGACCATCGATTGATTGCAAGAGTCTACCATTGCCGGACCGACATGTAATAATATGAATATTATTGGAATATCAGCCTATTACCACGACTCTGCTGCCGCCTTGATTCGTGACGGGGAAATAGTGATCGCGGCCCAGGAAGAACGTTTTACCCGCAAAAAACATGATCCTGCCTTTCCTGAAAATGCCATCCGTTTTTGTCTCGAAAAAAACGCACTTTCATTGACCGATATTGATCATATCGTCTTTTACGACAAGCCGTTATTGAAATTTGAACGTCTTCTTGAAACGTATGTTTCCTATGCGCCAAAGGGTTTTGGCTCTTTTCTTATGTCCATGCCGGTCTGGCTCAAAGAAAAATTATATCTGAAGATCCTGCTAAAAAAAGAACTGGCCAAGATGGCCGGGGTGAAGGCCAAAGAGATCCAGCCCTTACTTTTTACCGAACATCATCTTGCTCATGCCGCCTCGGCCTTTTATCCCAGCCCCTTTGAGGAGGCTGCCGTGCTCTGTATGGACGGAGTTGGTGAATGGGCAACCACATCTGTATGGACAGGGCGCGGTAACTGTCTTGAACCGCAATGGGAAATTAATTTCCCGCATTCTCTTGGGTTGCTTTATTCCGCCTTTACCTATTATACAGGGTTTAAGGTCAATTCCGGTGAATATAAACTCATGGGACTTGCTCCTTACGGTGAACCTCGATATACAAAGCTTATTCTTGATAATCTCATAGATGTAAAACCTGACGGCACCTTCCGTCTGGACATGAGTTTTTTTGATTATGCGACCGGGTTGACCATGACCAACAAGAAGTTTGACCGGTTATTTGGTGGACCTCCGCGCAAGGCTGAATCGGAAATTTCTCAGAAAGAAATGGATATTGCCGCTTCAATCCAGAAGGTTACCGAAGAGATAGTCCTGAAGCTTGCCCAAACCATTCATGATGAATCCAAAATGGATTATCTCTGTCTGGCTGGTGGTGTGGCCTTGAACTGCGTGGCCAATGGAGTATTGCTCAGGAAAGGCATCTTCAAGGATATCTGGATTCAACCTGCTGCCGGTGATGCCGGTGGGGCGGTGGGGGCGGCATTAGCGGTCTGGCATCAGTTTCATAACAAACCGCGACTTGTTAAAAAACCAGATGCCATGCAGGGCAGTTATCTTGGGCCAGCATACAGCAATGATACGGCCTCTGCGGCCCTGGAGAAGCTTGGGGCCAGGTTCACTCGTCTACCGGATTCTGTGCTCTATCCACGTGTTGCCGAGATTCTTGCCGCTGAAAATGTTGTCGGCTGGTTTCAGGGGGCCATGGAATTTGGGCCGCGGGCTCTGGGAAATCGATCCATTCTTGGTGATCCACGCAGTCCGAAGATGCAATCAGTGATGAACCTGAAGATAAAATACAGGGAGTCCTTTCGTCCTTTTGCCCCGGCGGTTCTTGCAGATCGTGTCCAAGATTTTTTTGAACTGGCCAGTCCGAGCCCCTACATGCTCATTGTTGCCGATGTGCAGGAGGCTATCCGCATTGCCCCTGATAATGACAGTGAAAAATTCTTCGGGGTAGAGAAACTGAAACAGGCCAGATCAACCCTGCCGGCCATAACTCATGTTGATTTCAGCGCCCGCGTGCAGACAGTGGATTCTGCAACTAATCCTCATTTTTCATCATTGTTGAGGGCCTTTAATGATAAAACAGGTTGCCCGGTTTTGATCAATACCTCTTTTAATGTGCGCGGGGAACCGATTGTCTGCACGCCGGAGGACGCATACCGTTGTTTCATGCGTACAGAAATGGATTATCTGGTTATTAATAATCTGCTGCTTGCTAAAGATGATCAGCCGGTAAAAAAGGCTGATGACAGCTGGAAAGAGGAGTTTGCACTCGATTGAATCACAATAACTCACAACCTGACAGGAAAGAACTGCGTAATTTCTCTCTGATCTTTGGCACAGGTCTCGCGGTCATCTGCGGCGCCCTTCTGCCATGGCGTTTTGGTTACCAGTTTCCAGCCTGGCCCTGGATTGTTTTAGGGATCTCTTCTCTGCTTGGGCTGGTTGCTCCTTTCAGCCTTAAGTTGCCCTACAGGATCTGGATGCGTTTTGGCCTGATTATGAATGCCATTATGAGCCGCTTGATCCTGGGTGTTGTGTATTATCTGACGGTACTGCCAATAGGGCTTATTCTAAAAATGATTGGTAAAGATTCAATGGGCAACCGATTTGATAAAGATG
>JANMTN010000320.1:0-5076 GCA_031390685.1 Desulfobulbaceae bacterium | reverse complement strand
CGGCCGCACCAGAAGGGATCCCGGGGCAAGCAACAGACCACGATGGACTGCGGCCGCAAGGATATCATCAATGACACCCACGGTGACGCCACCCAAGCTGGCCGCCTCCCGGGACCCTGTTCCTTCGCTAACAATCTTCAGGGCCAGAAGCTCATGCCCGGATGGGGTGATCGTCTGCATGACCTCCGTCCCTGAAGATCGTTAGTGAAGGAACAGAATCTCGGGAAGCCGCCAGCCTGGGTGGCGTCACCGTGGGTGTTATTGATGATATCCTTGCGGCCGCGGTCCAGCGTGGTCTGTTGCTTGCCCCGGGATCCCTTCTGGTGCGGCCGGATTCTTTTCCCCGAGACAAGATTGTTGATCCGCGATTTTTTTCGGCCCCGACCTTTACCTTGCAGTGGCATGTCACTCAGGACTGTGATCTGCACTGTCGACACTGTTATGACCGCAGTGACCGTAAGGATATGGAGCTGTCGCAAGGGATAAGAGTGCTTGATGACCTTTATGATTTTTGCAGGACCCATCATGTTTTCACTCAAGTGACCTTTACCGGCGGTAATCCTTTGCTCTATCCCCATTTTAACACCTTGTACCAGGAAGCGGCAGATCGTGGGTTTATGACTGCGATTCTCGGAAATCCCATGCCGCGCAAGCGGATAGAGGAAATTCTTGCCCTGCAGAAACCCGAGTTTTATCAAGTGAGTCTGGAGGGGCTGCGGGTGCAGAATGATTTTATTCGCGGCGAGGGACATTTTGAACGGACGCTGGATTTTCTTGACCTTTTAAGGGAACTTGGCATATATTCCATGGTCATGCTGACCCTGACCCGGGCCAACATGGATGAAGTCCTGGAGTTGGTGGAATTGTTGCGGAACAGAGTGGATCTGTTCACCTTTAATCGGCTGGCTATGGTTGGTGAGGGTGCGGCCCTGGCCTCGGTCGCCCCTGAGGACTTTCCCGGTTTTCTGCGGGAATACAGGCAGGCCGCGGCGCGCAATCCCTGTATGGGGCTGAAGGACAATCTGTTTAATCTGCTGGGTCATGAACAGGGTATCCCGTATGGTGGCGGGTGTGCCGGATACGGCTGCGGGGCCGGGTTTAATTTCGTCTCGCTCCTGCCCGATGGCGAGGTTCATGCCTGCCGCAAACTGCCTTCCCTGATTGGCAATATGTATCAGCAGCATTTAGGAGAGATCTATCATGGTTTGCTTGCCGGCCGGTACCGTCAGGGGTCGGCGGCCTGTCAGGGGTGTGAGATCAGGCCCGTTTGCGGAGGGTGTCTGGCGGTGGCTTATGGCTATGGCCGTGATATCTTCCGCGATGTTGATCCTTATTGCTGGAAGGAAGATCGAGACAAAAAATGTATACTGAAATCTGAACAAGGAGTGGAAGGAAATGCGTCATAGAGATCCTGAATTGAAGTATTGTCCGGTGTGTGATGAGGAATACCGGGCCGATATCAAGATGTGTGTTGATTGTGCGGCAACGTTGGTTCCGGGCCGGGAAAAAATAGCCGCAGAAGTTGTTGTCCAGCAGAAAAAGGTCGCTCGGTCTATGGAATTGTCAGTGGATGATGATCTGGTAAATATCCGGAAAGGCCCATTGCTTGAAATGAAAAATTTGCAGCAGATTCTGGTCAAAGAGCATATTCCCGCCTTGATTGTCGGGGAAAAAAAGAGCAATTGCGGCAAAGGATGCTGTGGGACGGAGTTGTTTCTGCAGATCAGAAGAGAAGATGGCGAACTGGCCATGGAGGTCCTGGCCAGAGAATTCAAACGGACTACTGCCCTTGATCACCACGATCTGACTCATATCCAGTCAGTCTATGATCAAGGAGTGGGACAGACGGTGTGTCCGGCCTGTGGTTTTCGATTTTCCACCAGCAACAGTACCTGCCCGGACTGCGGACTCTGTTTTGCCTGATTTTCAAGGTGTCTTGAGATTTTTTTCTTCCGGCCACAACCGGCGGGTCAAATTCATCAGGGTTTGCCGCTGGTCGTGGGTGAGCGGCCAGAATGGCGAGTTGTCGAACGTGGTGTCCCGGTTCTCGACAATCAGTACCATCGCATTCTCGCTCAGGGTGTGGGAATGCCAGGCCCCTTTTTTGACGTTATAGACGGCGTGCGGGATCATGTCCTGCCCATGAATAGCGGTAATGCTTTGCGCATCTCCCTGGCCTAAAAATAAAATACAGCGGCCCCGCAGCAGGACGAAGACCTCGTCGGTCTCATTATGGCGCTGCAGGGCCGTGATCCTTTCCGGTCGCAGGTCATCACTGAAATTGAGGATGGCCACCCGCCAGTTTGCATAATCAATGACCGGTTTGTAGCCAGCCAGATTATGTTCCCGTATTTCCAGTAATGTTTCGCTGATCTTCATTGGTCTTTAGTCCTGTTGTTCTTACCCGGCATCGCCTCCGTGTTCGACCTTGCGGCTCTCGGTACGATACCGGCGGCCAAAAATCCTCGATACGGTCGTCATTGATTCAATTTTTTTCACTTCCAATGGGAAAAACTGCACTTCCGTCTTCTGTGTTACAGACATTGGCCCGAAACTTGCTTTTTCAGCACATTTTTACTACATTGCTGTTTCAGGAGTATGGATTAACCGGTTCAGGAATGAAGAAAGGATGTATTTGATCAAGGATCGGCCATGGTTCCATAACACACCTTCCCGCAACTGATGCACTGCCAGCGTGTCGAAACAGAATAGTTTGAAATTCTAATTTTTCCCCTTTATCCTGTATTTTCCCCCTATCGACCTGGCGATAACCCGCTGAAGAGTATTCACTCTTCTTGAATAATAGAATTGTAGGTACACGATGTTAGAAAAACATGCAACATTGACCGTTGAAGACAGGGAGTATCAGCTTCCCTTTGTTGAAGGCTCTGAAGGCGATAAGGCCGTGGATATTCGTACTCTGCTCAAGGATACCGGGTATATCACTCTCGATTCCGGCTATATGAATACCGGTTCCTGCAAATCCGCGATCACTTTTGTTGATGGTCAGAAGGGAATTCTCAATTATCGAGGCTATGCCATTCAGGATCTTGCCGAGCATTGTTCTTTTGTTGAAGTGGTTTATCTCCTTCTCATCGGGGAGCTGCCGACCCAGGAGCAATTGAATAACTTCCGTGAACTCCTGGCGCAACATGCCCTGATCCATGAGGATATGATCCATTTTTTTGATCATTTTCCCCCCAATGCCTCTCCCATGTCCATCCTCTCCACCATGGTCAACACCCTCTGTAATTTTTATCCGGAACTGACTGCTGATTCCGATGACGCCCTGCTGTCTGTTGCCGCAAGGCTCATTTCCAAGGTCAGAACCATCGCTGCCTTTTCTTACAAGAAATCAGTCGGCCATCCCTTGGTCTATCCCCGTTATGACCTTTCCTACTGTGGGAATTTTCTTAACATGATGTTTGACAAGCCGGTGAAACCTTATGTCGTTCAGCCTGAATTGGTTGCCACCCTCAACAAACTGCTTATCCTGCATGCGGATCATGAGCAGAACTGTTCAACATCGACAGTACGTCTGGTAGGGAGCGCGGGGGTGAACCTTTATGCTTCCATCTCAGCCGGTATCAGCGCCCTTTGGGGCCCACTTCACGGCGGGGCCAATCAGGCGGTCATCAAAATGCTGGAAGCAATCCATCGGGATAATAATGATTTTGAGAAGTATATCAAAAAAGCCAAGGATCCCAATGACCCCTTCCTCCTCTCTGGATTTGGTCACCGGGTCTATAAGACTTTTGACCCGAGGGCCACTCTTATTAAAGAAGCCTGTGAACAGACCTTGCGGGCCTTGAATGTGGATGACCCTCTGTTGGAACTTGCCGAGAAGCTGGAAGAAATCGCCAGAAATGATGACTACTTCATCAAACGGAACCTTTATCCCAATGTAGATTTTTACTCCGGTATTATTTATCGGGCCATGGGCATTCCCTCTGATATGTTTACTGTGATGTTTGCCATGGGCAGGCTGCCGGGGTGGATCTCTCACTGGCAGGAGATGATGCGGGACACAAAGGATCGAAAGATAGGAAGACCGAGGCAGATTTACATCGGTCCGAAAAAACGCGACTTCGTTCCTTTCGATAAACGGGGTTGACAAGCTGTATCCCGGAAAATTTCAACAGCCTGTACCAGTTTCTGGTACAGGCTGTTTTGTTTTGCAGTGTGTTGTTAGGGGTGTTTACTGTTCAAGATCCACGGTATCAGCCATTCTTGCCGCTGCCGGCATCGGATCCTGATGAATGGTTACATCGGCGCCCGGGAAGCTCTCTCTGATCAATTTTTCCACGTCTTTGCCGATGGAATGGGCCTGGGCGAGCGGGAGGGTGGCCTTCAGATCCAGGTGGAGCTGGATAATGGCAATTTGCCCTGATTGCCGGGTGCGCAGGTCGTGCATGCCGAGCACATATTGATGGTCAAGTGCTATTTGTTGAATAAGCTCCCGTTGTTCCAGTGGTAACTGCTGATCCATCAATAATTGAACGGCCTCACTGCCGATCTGCCAGGCGCTGCGAAAGATGATCAGGGCGATAATCATCGAAAAAATGGGATCCATGATCTGGCCCCAACTGAAACGGGTCAGCAGGAGGGCAATAATGGTGCAGACATTGGTCAGAAGATCGGTGGCGTAATGCAGTGAGTCGGCCTTGATCGCTGTAGATTTTGTCTGCCGTACCACATACTTCTGGAAGGTAATAAGGATCAATGTGGCCAGGATGGAAAAGACCATAATGCCAAGTCCCAGACCCAGCGACTGAATGGGAACGGGGGTCTTCAGTCGTTCTATGCCATGCATGAAAAGGATCAGGGCGGAGCCCGTGATAAAGCTGGCCTGGCCCAGTCCGGCCAGGGCCTCGGCCTTGCCATGGCCAAAGCTGTGGTCGTCATCCGCAGGGTTCAAGGAATAACGAATTGCCATCAGATTAATGGAAGAGGCCATGACATCCATAAGAGAATCGATCAGCGAGGCCAGGATGCTGAGGGAACCGGTGGCCAGCCAGGCAGCGAATTTGACCCCGACCAGGAGCAGGGCGGTGGCAACGGAGGCATAGGTCGCAC
>JANMTN010000303.1:0-14283 GCA_031390685.1 Desulfobulbaceae bacterium | reverse complement strand
TTGTTTGAGATGGAAGTCCCGGAGATTGCCGAAGGAATCGTCAAGATCATGGGGGTGAGTCGTGATCCTGGATTTCGGGCCAAGATAGCGGTCAGTTCCACGGAATCCGATGTTGATCCAGTCGGCGCCTGCGTCGGCATGAAAGGCTCGCGGGTGCAGAATGTTGTGCAGGAGTTGCAGGGAGAGCGGGTGGATATCGTGCCCTGGAGTCCTGACCCGGCCAAATATGCCTACAATGCCCTGGCGCCGGCCCAGGTGAACATGGTGATGGTTGACGAGGATGCGAAATCGCTTCTGGTTATCGTGCCCAACGATCAACTGTCACTGGCCATTGGCCGTCAGGGCCAGAATGTGCGTCTTGCCGCCAAGCTTCTTGGCTGGCGGATTGATGTGAAAAGTGAGCAGCGTTACGCCAATCTTGAAGATCCTGGATATCAGTCATTGCTGGCCCTGAACGGGGTGGAAGAGGCCTTGGCCGATCAGCTCTTTTCCAGAAATATACTGTCGACCACCATGCTTGCTAATGCCGCTATTGAAGATCTGACCGTGTTGCGGGCAATTGGTGATGAGCAGGCCGTATATCTTATTCAGGCGGCAAGAAAGACCCTGGGTATGGATCCTGACGCTCCTATTGAGGTGAAACGAACTGAAAAAGCCGAACAGGAACTCGATCAAGACGCCGCTACTGTGACCGCAGTGGAAAATCATACAGTCACGGAGCAGACGGCAGAATATACGTCTGAGGCTGCGTCTGAGGACGTGGTAGCTGAAGATGCGGACGAGTCTGAGCAGCAGAAGTAAAAAAAAACAGACACAACCTATCCGTATGTGCAGTGTGTGCAGGATAAAGGCTTTGAAAATAACCTTGCATCGGTTTGTTCTGGAAGAGGATAAACCAGTTTTGGATGCGTATAAAAATAAAGCGGGAAGAGGGGCATATTGTTGTCATAACGAGAAATGTCTTGCCGCTTTTCTGAGTCAGCAAAAAAGATGGAAAAGGGCCTTGAAGGTGGAAAAAAATCCTTCGGCTGTGGAAAGAGTTAAGCCGCTGTAAATAAATAATATGGCCACCTGCATGGCCAGAACGGCACAAAGAGCCGTGCGAAATAGTTATAAAGAGACAAGTTTGTTTCGTAACGGTTCCTAAAAAGCATCGCAGCAAAGATAGACGGGAGTAAGGGATGAGCAAGGTAAGGATTTATGAGCTGGCCAAAGAGGCTGGCATGAGCAGTAAGATGCTAACTGAGAAATTGCTTGAGCATGGGTATGATATTAAGGGGCCTAGTTCAACAGTTGAAGATGACATCGCCGAAAAAATCCGGACTACAGTGTTGCAGATTGCCAAAACTGAACAGGCCAGGAAGAAGGTTGTTGCTGAAGAAGCACCAGTAGCAGCGCGCCGGACAACGGTTATTCGTCGCAGGCCTGTTGTGCCAGAGGCTGAAGCGGTGGAGGAGGCTCCTGTTGCGCAGGAAGCCGTCCCTGTAGAGGCCCCCGTTTCTGCCCCTGTCGTTGAAGCTGAAACTGTTGCCGAACCTGTTTCAGCACCTGTTATCGAGCAGGGTCAACAGATGCCTGTCGAGGTTCATGGGGTTGTAGCTGATAAAGGCCCGCAAGAACCCGTTGCTCCTGTGGTGGTTGACTTCAAGGAGCAGAATAAAGAGTTAAGGTCCTTTCCTGTCAGAAATGAGCAAAAACGTATGGTTCCTGAAGGCAGTGAACCGGCAGTGAGAAAAGGGCTGGCTCGTGTTGTCGGCAGTATGGAAATTCCAGTTGAAGAGAAGCCACCTGTCGGGACTTCTGTTGGCGAGAAACCACGAAAAAGAAATGAACGTTCAACGGAACGACCTGAGCGACCTGCGACCGCAGGGGCCTATAAACCGCAAACCCCAACTCGAAAACCCGCATTAAATGCGGCGCCCCTGATTGATGCCAGCAAAGATAAGAAGAAAGGGAAGCGCGGCACTGAAATAGAGGACACGGAGCAAAAGAAAAGCGCGGTTTGGAAGGCCGACAAGTTTGGTCAGAAAGGTAGGGGGAAGGTTCAGGTTACCCGTTTTGGCGATGAGTACAGCAATGCGACCGGTAAGTGGGGGAAAAAATCCCGAGGCCGGGTTGAGAGAAAAATCATCCAGCCTGCCGTCGAGATGAAGGCCATCAAAAAACGGATCAAGGTTCTGGAGACGATCAGTGTAGCTGATCTTGCCCATCGCATGGGCGTCAAGTCAAGTGAGATCATTACCAAATTAATGGGCTTTGGGGTTAAGGCCACCCTGAATCAGGCCCTTGATGTGGATACCGCGACCCTTATCGGGGCGGATTTTGGATATGAGGTTGAACAGGGGATTACCGAAGAGATCGGCGTTCAGCAGCTCAATGCGCAGGAGGGTGGTGGTGAACTTCTACCACGTTCCCCGGTCGTCACTGTTATGGGCCATGTTGATCATGGCAAGACCTCGATTCTGGATGCCATCAGGAAGACGGATGTCGCCGATGGCGAGGCTGGTGGCATTACCCAGCATATTGGCGCCTATCATGTAACTTCGAGCGCTGGAGATGTGACCTTTATTGATACACCGGGCCATGCCGCCTTTACCGAGATGCGTTCACGTGGCGCCCAGATTACCGATCTGGTTGTCCTCGTTGTCGCAGCCGATGACGGAGTCATGGATCAGACCCGCGAGGCCATCCGTCACGCCCAGGCAGCAGGAGTTCCCATTCTTGTCGCGGTAAACAAGATCGACAGGGATAATGCCGATCCGGATCGGGTAAAACGGGAGTTGTCCGATCTGGGTCTTGCCCCTGAAGAGTGGGGTGGGCAGACAATGTACTGTGAGACCTCGGCCAAGAAAAATATCGGTATTGATAATCTGCTGGAGAGTATTCAGCTTATGGCTGAAGTTCTGGAATTGAAGGCCGATGCCACCAGAAAGGCCCGGGGACGAGTTGTTGAGGCCAAACTTGATAAAGGACGTGGGCCGGTGGCGACGATCCTGGTGCAGGAAGGGACTCTGAAGGTAGGCGATTTTTTTGTAGTAGGTCAGTTCAGCGGCAAGGTTCGTGCCTTGATCAATGACAAGAACAAACCTCTTGATGAGGCTGGTCCTTCTATTCCTGTGGAAGTGCAGGGGCTGAATGGTGTCCCTCAGGCTGGTGATGAATTTATCGTGGTCACCGATGAGAAGATGGCCAGAAGCGTCAGTCAGGCCCGTATCCTGAAGGCCCGTGAGCATGAACTTGCTTCAGTCTCCAAGGTTTCTTTGGATAAATTATTTGAAAAAATGAGCGAAGAAGAGACCCATGAATTACGGGTTGTGCTTCGTGCGGATGTTCAGGGAACCCTCGAGGCTTTTTGCTCAGCCGCGGAGAAACTTTCTACTGATTCAGTGAAAGTCCGTATCCTCCATGAAGGGACTGGAACTATAACGGAGTCTGATATCCTGCTTGCTTCTGCCTCCGATGCCATTATTATCGGTTTTAATGTACGGCCAACGACCAAGGTCAAAGAGCTGAGCATCAAGGAACATGTGGATGTGCGTTCGTATGATGTCATCTATCATGCCTTGGATGATATCAGGAAGGCCATGGTTGGGATGCTGGAGCCCACCTTTGTCGAGGAAGTCATCGGTAATGCCGAGGTTCGACAACTCTTTCACGTCCCGAAAATTGGCACCATTGCCGGTTGTTCTGTTCTTGATGGAAAAATCACCCGTAAGGCCTCGGTCAGGGTTATTCGGGAAGGGGTGGTTTTATTTACTGGTAAAATTGCTTCACTGCGAAGAGTCAAGGATGATGTCAAAGAGGTCCTTGCCGGGTATGAGTGCGGTATCGGTATCGATAATTACAATGACTTACGTGAGGGCGACATTCTTGAAGCCTTTATTCTGAACGAAGTGGAGGCAACCCTGGAAAGTTAAAACAGAGGGTTGGAGCTGTTCAGGCAGGAGGATTTTGCTTACTGTCCGCATTGTGACAACCTGTTTTAACCTTGCGCTGTGATTTTATGTGGAATCCTAAAGAGACATTAAAATCGGTTGGCTTGGGGCCAAAAAGTGAACAAAAGCGGTCTGTCCGGGTGGCAGAGGCGATTCGGAACGAGCTGTCCATGTTGCTCCTGACCAAGGTGCGTGATCAAAAACTTGCAGATGTTACGATCTCCCGGGTGCAGTTGGCAGATGATCTGCAATATGCCCGGATCTTTTTTACGGTCCCTGGAGAAAAAAAAAGACAGCTCAGCGCGGAAGAGGGATTACAGAGGGCAAAAGGGTTTATGAGGAGTCATCTGGCTAAGGCTCTTAATATGCGCTACACGCCGGAACTGCACTTTGAGTATGATCACCAGGTGGAGAAGGTGACAGAGATGGAGAGGCTTCTTCAAGAAATTGCCAGTGAAAAGGGGGCCGATGATGAAAGTGGTTCCTGAAGAGATCAGCAGGATTATTAATAAGACTGACAGCTTCGTCCTTATGACCCATCTCCATCCAGATGGCGATGCCTTGGGTTCACTCTTTGGTTTGGCAGAGATTCTAGAGGGACTCGGGAAGAAAGTTTTTCGCTACCTGGAAGAGCCGGTATCTCATCTCTATGATTTTTTACCTGGTTGCCAGCTTGCGGAGACCGATCTTGCTGCCTTGCAGAATTTTGTGACCGCTGCAGACGGCAATGTGGCCGCAGTGTCACTGGATTGTGGAGATTGTGACCGGTTGGGACGGGAAAAAATGGAATTGCTCAAAGTCCATCCCTTTCTGGTGATCGATCATCATCATGGCCACCGAGAATTTGGCGATTTTGGCTGGATTGACTCCAGTCGTTCCTCTACTGGAGAGATGGTCTATGAACTGGGATGGGAGTTAGGTGCAGAGCTTTCCCAGGCTGCGGCCTTTAATATCTATGTGGCGATTTCGACCGATACCGGTTCCTTCCGTTATGAGAATACCAGTCCAAGAACCTTGCGAATAGCGGCTGATCTGGTGGCATGCGGGGTCCATCCGGAGGTGGTGGCTGAGCATGTCTATGATAACTTTACCTTGCAACGTCTGCGTCTTATGGAACAGGTGCTGGCAACATTGGAACTCTTTGAGTCTGATCAGTTGGCCTTTATAATGGCTACCAAAAAGATGTTTGAGGATTGTGGCGCTGATGCCAGCGATACTGAAGGATTTATTAATTATCCTCGGGCGTTGCGATCGGTGAAGGTTGCTGTTTTTCTCAAAGAGAGTCAAGACGGTGGTGTTTCTGTCAGTTTACGCGCCAAGGGTGGTTGTGATGTCGCCGAGGTTGCGGCGGTCTTTGGGGGTGGAGGACATCGTAATGCCGCTGGCTTCCGTTTTAGTGGCAAGGGTATAAAACAGGTGCAGAAATTGGTACTGGATGCCTTGAGCAAGGCCTTGGAGCGAGAACAGGCTTTTTGACCTTGCTGACTGACCTTATGAAAGAAGCAGGAGATGTTGATGGTTTCTTTGAGGCTGGGGTTTTTGTTATAGACAAACCTGCTGGCCCGACATCATTCAAGATGGTAAGTGGAGTCAGGCGTGTACTTGGAATCAAAAAAGTCGGGCATGCCGGAACACTTGATCCTTTTGCGACTGGTTTGCTTGTCATTTGTGCAGGCCGACCGGCAACCCGAATGATTTCAGGGATGATGGCTGGGCAGAAAGAATATCTGGCCACCCTCTGTCTTGGAATTGAAACCGATACCTTTGATCCAGAAGGCGCAGTCGTTGCCAGGCATCCTGTTGGCCCTTTGCGGGCAGAACAGATCGAGGACTGCCTCCGTTTATTTCGAGGTGAACAACTCCAGGTCCCGCCGATTTATTCAGCCTTGAAACATCAAGGAAAGCCGCTTTATCATTATGCTCGTCAGGGAATCAACATTGTGAAAGAGGCGCGACCAGTGTTTATTGAGGTCCTGGAAAGGACGGATGGTGGTCATGATCTTGCGGGGGGGGAGGGGAGTCAACTTTCCCTGCGAGTGGTATGCAGTAAGGGTACCTATATCCGAAGCCTGGCTGCGGATATAGGTAGAAGTTTAGGGTGTGGCGCCCATTTGACCCAATTGCGTCGGACCAAAAGTGGTTGTTTTACTCTGGAGCAGAGTTTTCCCGGCGCTGAGCTGTTGTTGCCCGATGCGCATACGCGGCTGTTGGCAAAGGCCCTATCTGTTGACGATATCGCTAATTTATTGTAATAAGAGTATGGAGTGGATGTGGAGTTAGAGTTAATAAAAAACATTTTTAGATTTTTCTGAAACATTTTGTTTGCAAGGGGAAGTAGCCCCTTAACTCAAGGGAAAAACTGTCTTTATATTAAGCAAGAGGAGGCCCGTTTTGGCACAGTCAGCAGTAAAAAAACATGAAATTATCGAGAAGTTTAAGGTCCATCCCACCGATACCGGTTCATCAGAGGTTCAGATTGCTCTTCTTTCTGACCGGATTAAGTATTTGACCGAGCATTTTAAAACGCACAGCAAGGATCATCATTCCCGTCAGGGTCTTTTGAAGCTGGTTGGTCAACGCAGAAGTCTGCTTGATTATCTGAAAAAGAAAGATGTGAGTAAATATAAAACTGTTATCACTGAGCTTGGTATTAGGAAGTAACAGGATATTACTGAAAGCACCCCAGGATTGCAGAGCAGTTTTGGGTGCTTTCAGCCTCAAGTTTGTGTTCCATGTGTTGGCATCACAGGTGTGTGTTTTTTAGGGCGTGTGCTTTGGGTACACGGTGTATCCTTGCTGAAATCCAGGATGTAGGGTGCGTTGTGTGCGTGCCGAAAAAGTTGCTGTGTTGTTCGCACAGCTGGAGAGTGTATGTATAAGAAAGTTGAAATCCAAATAGGTGGTAAGGCGCTGTCCATTGAAACAGGCAAGCTTGCAAAGCAGGCCTCTGGATCAGTGGTTGTTACGTGTGGCGAAACCATGGTGCTGGTAACCGTCGTTGCCGAAAAAGAAAACAAACCTGAACTTGGCTTTTTGCCGTTGACCATTGAATACCAGGAAAAGATGGCTGCCGTGGGACGGATCCCTGGTAACTATTTCCGGAGGGAGATTGGTCGTCCCAGTGAACAGGAAGTGCTTACCTGCCGTATTATTGACCGCCCATTGCGTCCTCTTTTTGCTGATGGTTATTATTGTGAAACCCAGGTGATTGCCACTGTTCTTTCTGCCGACCAGCAGAATGATCCGGATGTGTTGGCCCTGATAGGTGCCTCGTGCGCCCTGACCTTGTCTGATATCCCCTTTGGTGGCCCGGTAGCCGGGGCAAGGGTTGGCTATGTCGATGGGAGCTTTGTGTTGAACCCCACCAAAGATGAGTTGAAGACATCACGCATGGATATCATTGTGGCCTGTACGCGTGACGCCGTGGTCATGGTTGAAGGGAAGGCCGACGCCTTGGGTGAGGACGAGGTACTGGCGGCAATCTTTTTTGTCCATGAGCAGGTACAGCCGATTTTCGATATGCAAGATCAGTTGCGGGAAGCGAATGGCCGAGTTAAACGTGTTGTCGAGCCTCCCCAGATTGATGAGGAATTGATGGCCCAAGTCAGAAAGGTAGCTGATGCCGGAATGCAGACGGTTATTTCCACAGCTGATAAAATGGAACGTGGTAGCCTTTACGATCAATTGAAAGCGACCGTGGTTGCTGAATTAAATACGGACGGAACGCGGGCAAAAGAGATCAGCAATCTGTTGTCTCTTTATAAAAAGAAGAGCATGCGCGCCAAGATTGTGGAAGAGGGAACCCGGATCGATGGTCGTGCCTTTAATGAGGTTCGGGCCATCAGTTGTGAGGCCTCCTATCTTCCAAGAACTCATGGTTCTGCCCTTTTTACCCGTGGCGAGACCCAGGCCCTGGTGTCTGCTACCTTGGGTAGCGAGCGGGATCAGCAGCGTGTTGAGACCTTGGGAGGGGAACAGTCAAATCGTTTCATGTTGCATTACAACTTCCCTCCCTACTCTGTGGGCGAGGCGCGAAGAATGGGTGGTCCTTCCCGGCGTGATGTCGGGCATGGTGCGTTGGCCATGCGCGGGCTGAGTGCTGTACTCCCTTCGGAAGAGGATTTTCCTTATTCAATTCGGGTGGTTTCCGAAGTCCTGGAGTCAAACGGTTCGTCATCCATGGCCACCGTGTGCGGCGGCAGTATGGCCATGATGGATGCAGGAATACCCATTAAAAAGCCAGTTTCCGGGATTGCTATGGGCCTGATCAAAGAGGGTGATAAGGTTATTATTCTCTCGGATATTCTTGGTGACGAAGATCATCTTGGTGATATGGATTTCAAGGTTGTTGGCACGGATGATGGCGTGACCTCTCTGCAGATGGATATCAAGATTGGCGGAGTTGATCGGGATATCATGGGGCGGGCCTTGGCTCAGGCCAAGGAAGGGCGGATGCACATCCTTGGTGAAATGGCGAAAGGAATTTCTCAGGCTCGTAAAGATGTCTCTGAATATGCACCAAAGTACTATACTCATAAAATCAATCCCGACAAAATCCGTGACATTATCGGGTCTGGTGGCAAGATCATCAAGGCACTCTCTGCTGAATACGATGCCAAAATCGAAGTAGATGATTCAGGCATGGTGAAGATGTTCTGTAATAATGCTGCTCAGGCTAATGCCCTTGTTGAGCGCGTTAAACAGATGACCGCCGAAGTTGAGGTGGGTGCGGTTTATAAGGGTATCGTCAAGAGTATCAAGGATTTTGGCGCCTTTGTTGAAATCATGCCAGGCACTGATGGCCTGGTTCACATCTCAGAGCTTGACGTCAAACGTGTTGACAAGGTGACTGATGTAGTCAAAGAAGGCGACGAGCTTGAAGTCAAGGTCTTGGAAGTTGACAATCGAGGTCGTATTCGTCTGAGTCGCAAGGCATTGATGTAACTTTCTTAACTCTGTAAAGTAGTTACAAAATGGGTCGTCTCTTATTGAGACGGCCTTTTTTTATGGATACTTATTATCAGAGGAGAGGTGAATAATGAAGAAAATTATTGTGCAGTTCTGTTGGATAGATCCGGCGCAGAGCAGGGATCTTGAATTGCCACGTTATCACTCGGCACAGGCATCGGGTCTGGATGTGGCGGCTGCCGTGGGTGAGCCTGTGGTCTTGAATCCAGGCCAGATTAATCTTTTTCCGTCAGGTTTTTCTGTCGCAATCCCCGAGGGATATGAACTGCAGGTACGGCCACGCAGTGGGTTGGCGATCAGACACGGGGTGACTGTGGTCAATAGTCCAGGGACCATTGATGCCGATTATCGTGGAGAGGTATGTATCGGCCTGATTAACCTGGGTAAAGAGCCTTTTCTCATAAGTCGTGGCGATCGTATTGCCCAGCTTGTGCTGGCACCGGTGGTTCGGGCGCAATTTGAGCTTGTGGCCGGACTCGATGATACCAGCCGTGGTGATGGCGGTTTTGGTCATACAGGGAAATAGACTATGTATTTTTCAGTGCTGGGCAGCGGTAGTAAGGGGAACAGTGTCTATGTCGAGTCAGGGGCAACGGCGATCCTTATTGATGCTGGTTTTTCCGGGAAAGAAATTACCGCCCGGCTTCAGTCTCTCGGTCGCAGGGTTGAAGATATAGCTGCCGTGTTTGTTACTCATGAGCACCATGATCATATCCATGGGGTTGGGGTCATTTCCCGGCGTTACCAGATTCCCGTTTATAGTAACTATGGCACGTTCAAAGGCGGAGAGCATATTTTGGGCAGGCTTTCCAGTTATTCTGAGTTTACAACCGGCAACACCATCCAGATGCAGGAACTTCAGATTCGCAGCTTCGCTGTTTCCCACGATGCGGCGGATCCGGTGGGTTTCATTATTGGTAACGGTAAGGTCAACCTTGCCTGTTGTACCGATACCGGCAAGGTGTCACATCTGTTGAGGCAGAGGCTTATGGGATGTAATGGCCTGGTCCTGGAATTTAACCATGATCTCCAGATGCTGAAGGACGGTCCTTACTCACCTGCTTTGCAGCAGCGTGTCCGCTCTGATCATGGTCATCTGGCCAATGAGGATGCGGCATGTTTTTTACAATCTCTGCT
This sequence comes from Desulfobulbaceae bacterium, assembly GCA_031390685.1. Classification (GTDB taxonomy): domain Bacteria; phylum Desulfobacterota; class Desulfobulbia; order Desulfobulbales; family Desulfocapsaceae; genus UBA2270. The sequence continues at coordinate 4,243 of JANMTN010000303.1, read as the reverse complement.
TCATGATCAATTACAATATGTGATTCTGGCCCATCTCAGTACAACCAATAACCATCCTGACCTGGCCATAAAGGCTGCCAGGAGTGTCGTTGGAGATAACTTGCCACAACTCAGGGTCGCATCGCAGTCCTTGGCAACCGAGCTTATGTCATTGAAGTGATGAAAATGAGTTAGATAGGTTCAGTGAGGCAGAGAGATCCGATGCTCTCGATCTATTTTTGGATTTTCTTTATAGAGGAGCAGGGTTTTGCCGATGAGCTGTACGAGTATGCTTTCAGTGGCCTCGGGTAACAATTCTGCGGCCTCTTGCTTGTTGATGCTACTGCTGTTGGCGATCTTGACCTTGATGAGTTCCCTGCTTAACAGCTCCTGCTTAGATGCCTTGATCACATTTTCGGTTAATCCTTCTTTACCTATAGAGACCAAGGGCTCAAGGTGATGGCCAAGTCCTTTGAGAAATTTTTTTTGTTTTCCGGTTAATGTGGAGGCAATTTTTTCATTTGGGTCAGTCATGGTTTTGTTATCCTTTAATAAATGATTAGGAAATCAGGTTTTTGATAATTTTATAACCACCAATATAGGTCCCTACGGAAGATCCCAAACCTGTCAGTATAAAGACAACAAAAACCCGGAGCAGTTTGTTTTTCCACCACCCGGATACGGTGCCCATGTCGTCTCCCACTGTTTCAAATTCCTTGACCAGAGGAGGAGCCATCATGACTTGAATAAAGGCTGCTACATAGCCAGCTCCTATCACTGGTGTCAGGCTAGTGATTGGGGCGGCGACAAGAGCGCCTAAAATGGTAAGAGGGTGGGCGAGGGCAATCATGCCGCCAATGGCAGCTGGAATACTGTGCGCCAGGATCCAGTAGATGAGGCTGGCCCCGGCATCTGCTTCTCCTTTTTGCAGGCCAATGGCAATAATGGAGCCAATAATAAGGAGGGGAAAAGACCAGCCCGCGATCTTCCAACCTTTTGCAAGAGGGGGAATGGTCGTGATCTCGGCAAGCATCCCGCTGTTATCAATAGCAAACTGTTTTTGAATCCCTGCCACATGGCCTGCTCCTACCACGGCGACAAGACGTTTTCCCGTTGTTGCCTTTATCTTTTCAGATAAGTAGATGTCTCGTTCGTCAATAAGCACCTTCTTGACATTAGGCAGAATCTCGCCCATTTCCCCCATCAGCTCTGAAAGAACATCTTTTTGTTTGAGCTCGGCAAGTTTTTCTTCACTGATCTCAGTTTCGTCAAAGAGGCTGGCGAAGAGAGTGGTTAATAGATAACCTTTTTTAAATAAAGACGTTGATTTCCAAGCCCGGCGCAGGGTGATGCGAACATCGCGGTCACATAAAGTGATGGGGATATTCTGTTCTTTGGCGGATTGTGCGGCTGCGAGTAATTCTGCGCCTGGTTTCACGCCTAATTGCTCCCCCAGTTTTTTTTGATAGGATGCCATGAGAAGGTTGACCGTCAGGGTTGAGAGTTGTTTGTCCTTGATGATCTGTTTCAGGTCCAGTGCCTGCCAGCGTTTTTTTTCGGTAAGGGCTTGGTAGCGTTTTTCGTCAAGTTCGATACAAACCCCGTCAGGTTGCTCCTGTTGAATAACCTCTCGGACCAGAGTAACCGAATCCTGAGAGATATGGGCTGTGCCTACCAGTAGAATAGTCCGATTGTGATACTGGATAAGATGGACATCTTCCGGGTATTCCTTGGATGGAAAATGTTGTTGTGACATAAGCAAGAGAGGCCTGAAATTAAGAGTTGATGGGAAAGAAAAAAGGGCTGTTGGAAAATGGCAGCTTCTCTAAGCTGACGCAAAATTTCCATTACATCTTATATCATCTTATATGATTAGAATGGGCATGAACCGCTGGATTGTAAAGATGAGGCAGGTAAAATACCGAACAAATATTACTTGGAATCGAAGATAAACGCAGGATTGCTGAGTAAATCAATAAAAGTGTGAGAAATATTGAGCGAGATGATAGTCCTGATTTTCTTCCCAGTCTATCAATTATAGCGGTTAAACATCTTTGATCTTGAGCCGTTTTCCTGGATGGATCGTGTTGGTTTGAAGATTATTCCATTGTTTTATCTGAAGAGGTGACAGCTTGAGTTCTTTGGCAATGGTCCAGATGGTGTCACCGTTTTGTACCTTATACCAACTGCGCTGCAGTTTTTCCGGTGTTTCTATAATGCTGGCAGTTACCGTGCTGTTGGCAACTGTTTTTGGGAATTTTTTTGTTTGTGTAGCCAGAATGATAACCTTGTTATCCTTTTGGGAATTGGAGGCAGTAGTGGTTGCTTTTACAGGCTGGGAAGCTTTATCTTTCTGATCAATATAAAGTGAGAGTTGTTGTCCGACGCGTAGTTTCGGGTTCCGGGGCAGTTCGTTCCAGGAGATGATCAGCTCGGCTGGTACCTTGTATTTGCGAGATATTTGAGAAATAGATTCATCCTTTTGGATCCGGTGCAGGATAAGATTGTCCAGGGTGGTAGCGGCAATGGCTTGATTGCTCCCTTCCGGCAGAATGTGGTAACGAATGGTTTGATAAGGAATGCGTAACCGTTGACCGGACGCAAGCTTTTGGTTCCGTAAATTATTGACTTTGAGCAGGGTCGTTTTGTTGACATCGTAACGTTTGCATACTTGTGAAAGAGATTCACCTTTAGAAATAGTATGGCTTTTGTAGTTAGTGGTGGCGATGCGCTGGAGTCTGGGTAGATTTTTACTCGCTATCTTTTGAGAGCCAACGGGAATTTTAATGTGGTAGGAACTTTGATTGAGCGGGGTTTTGTCTGTGGATAATTCCTGGTTAAGAATGTCAATGGTTTCTCGGTCACAGTTGCTGATGAGGGCAACAGCATCCAGGGTAAGACCCGGTCCAACCTCAAGGGTTTCATATGCGTAAGGATTTTCAGGGTGGATATCAGCAAAACCATATTTTTCAGGATTTTTGGCAATGATGATGGAGGCGATGAGTTTGGGGACATATCGTTTAGTTTCCATTGCCAGATAATCATATTGAGCCAGAGACCAAAAATCTTTGGTGTTGTAACGTTCCATGCCTTTACTGATCTTTCCAGGCCCTGCATTATATGCGGCTACCGCGAGATGCCAGTCGCCAAATTCATCATAAAGATTGGAAAGGAAGCTGACCGCTGCTTTTGTGGATTTTTCCGCATCGCGGCGCTCGTCAAGATATTTATTCATCTTCAGATTGTATTGGGAGCCTGTTCCTGGAATAAATTGCCAGAGACCTGAAGCATTAGATTTGGAATAAGCCTTTTGATTATAGCCACTTTCAATCATTGCCAAGTAGGCTAAATCCTCGGGAAGTCCTGCTTCTTTGAGCTCTTTTTGCATCAAGGGTAGGTATTTACCCGAACGACTCAGCCAAATTGCGAAACTTTTTCTTTGTTGGTTCTGGAAAAGGTCAAGATAGACCTGTACTTGATTGTTGATGGTAATAGGAAAATCGGAGCAGGTTGTATCAGGTTGCAGATTTTGATTTTGAGAAGTCGTGCTGGTTGTTGTCCAGGAACCGGCGCGACGAAGCGCTTCCAGTTCCGCAGTAAGGTCTGCTTCCGGGTCTACAGCGTCGACTGGAGGGGAACTCACGACGAGTTCTTGGTTATCAGAGAGATGCAGATCGGTAGAATGTTGCCCGTCAGCACAGGCGGAAAAAAACAGGAGAGGTAAGAGCAAGGCACATATACTCAAGTATCGTCTAAGGATTTGAGTCATAAGGGATTCTATGAAGTAGTAGGGCTTTTTCAGGTGTGTTGGGCGCGTAAAAAACAGATGAATAATAAATCATTATTGTACTCTAAGAAGTAACACAGTACATTCGCACCCAAGTTTAAGTTAATTATTTAAACTCTAAGCGCTTTTGAATTGCAATAAAAATAAGATAATAATAGAAAAATATGGCTAATATATGAAGCCCTATTTTTTTATTTTATGGCATCAGTGGATTAAGTTGTTAAAAATATTAAAAAAATATCAAATTTATTGTTTTTGTTCATTATGTTTAGAATAATATTTTATTTATTGTCTTTTTTTATAGTTCTTGCTGCATCAGGGCTTGGATGGGCATTTTATTGGTTTGTGGTCTTGCATCCGGGAGATGAGATTGACCCCGCTAATATCCAGCGTATTTTGGGGAAAGAAAGCCCGGTTTTTTTTAGTGATGGTAAAAGCAGACTGGGTGTTTTTTTTGATCAGGCTCATCGGCAATAT
>JANMTN010000237.1:0-10330 GCA_031390685.1 Desulfobulbaceae bacterium | reverse complement strand
GTGCGGCCCTTATTTTTCTTGGGTTTGAACTTGTGGGCAGCCGGAAACGGCTGCCATGATCAGCAAGCCATCACGGCTTGATTCAACCTTTAACGTCTAATGAACCAAGTGATACACTTTGCCCAACCATTCTGGATCCTGGCCGGTCTGACGCTCTGTCTTGGGATCATCTTTTTCCTGCGCATACTGCAACAGCAACGACAGGTCCAGATGGAGCGCTTTGCGGCCGCGCATCTTCTGGGTCGTCTGACCCGCAATATCTCTCCCCGGCGGCGGCTGCTGAAAAAAGGGCTGTGGCTGCTGGCCCTGTTCTGCTGTTTTCTGGCCCTGGCCCGGCCGCAATACGGATTCAAGTGGGTGGAGGTCAAACGCAAGGGCATTGATATCCTTTTTGTCCTTGATACCTCTAAAAGCATGCTGACTGAGGATATCCGTCCCAACCGGCTGGAGCGGGCCAAGTTGGCGATCATCGATTTTGTGAGCCAATTGGAAGGGGACCGGGTCGGTCTGCTGCCCTTTGCCGGATCGGCCTTTCTCATGTGTCCATTGACCATCGATTACAGCGCCTTTGAAGAGTCGCTGACCACCGTTAATACTACCACTATCCCCAGGGGCGGGACGGATCTGGCCAAGGCCATTGCCGTGGCTGAATCTTCTCTTTCGGGTAACGCCAACTACAAGATCCTGATTCTGCTCACTGATGGGGAAAATCTGGAAGGTGATGCCCTGGCGGCGGCAACCAAGGCCGCCCGGAATGGCATGACCATCTTTACTGTGGGTGTTGGTACCACCGAAGGAGAACTGATCCCTTTGTCAGCCAACGGCCCTGGCCAGTTTGTCAAGGATGAGTCCGGTAAATTCATCACTTCACGGCTGGATGAAAAAGCTCTCACCGCCATCGCCGATGCCGCAGGTGGAATCTACATGCCGTTGGGTAAAAATGGCGAGGGGTTGGAGCGCATTTACCAGCAGAAACTCTCCCTTATTCCCAAAAAAGAACTGGCGGAAAAGAAGCACAAGGAACCCCTGGAACGCTTCAGTTGGCCACTCGGCTCGGCTATCCTGCTGCTTATGGTGGAATTTGTAATCAGCGGTCGTAAATCGGAATGTTCTTTGCGTCTGCCATTTATAAAAACAATGGGGCGCAGGGGATGAAGCGGAAGACTGTGGCCATGATCGTGTTGATCACCTTGGCAGGAGTTGATCCGGCCTCTGCCTCAAAAGGAGAAAAGGCCTTCGCCGACGGGGACTTTCTTGCTGCCTCGAAATTTTATACCGAGGCCCTGAAAAAAAATCCCGATGATCCCAGGTTGCATTACAATGCCGGGACGGCGGCCTATAAAAATAATCTGTATGATGATGCCATCGCCTCATTTACTCAGGCCCTCAAGAGTGAAGATCTTGGTCTGCAGGAACAGACCTATTATAATCTGGGTAATGCCCTGTTTAAAAAAGGGGAAGAAATCCTGCCGAAGGAGCCGCAGCAGGCGGCAAAGCTGTGGCAGCAGGCGCTTGATGCCTATGATGGCAGCCTCAAGCTGCACCCGCAGGGCAGGGACAGCAAGGAAAATCTGGATCTGGTTACCAGAAGGCTGGAAGAGCTGAAGAAGCAGCAGCAGGATAAGCAGAATCAGGACAAGCCGCAACAGTACAAAAACGACAAACCGAAGCAGGAAAAACAGCAGGAACAACAAAAGGAAAAGCCACAGGCAGGCGATCAGCAGGGCCAGGAAGGGAAGCAGGGGCAGCCGGAAAAGCAGGATGATCAGGGCCAGAAGCAAGGCAAGGATCCCGCTGCCGCCCAGGATGAATCATCCCCACCAGAAAAAAAATCTGGTGATCAGGCTGGTTCCAAAGAACAATCGGCAGAGAAGCCTGCCGGGAAGGAGCAGCATCCCGAGCAGACCGAGGCGGCTCAAGCTGCTGAGGCCCAAAATGATGATCAGCAGCAGAAAGAGAGCGCTGCTGATCAGGCCGGGCAGCGCAGCCAGTCCGGTAAGATGACAGGTGAAGAGGCCCGGCAGCTCCTGAACCGCCTCAAGGATGAGGAAGGCAGGCTGAATTTTGTCCCCCAACCAGAAAATGGAGAGGCAGGAAAAGAAGGAACATGGAAAGACTGGTAAGACGTACACGACAAAGCAGAACCATTGGCCGAATCCGCTGCCTGGCCTTTTTGCTGACCCTGGCAATTCTGGGCCTTGCCACTGTCTCCCATGGCGCCCCCTCGGTTTCCGCGTCTCTTGATGCCAGGCGCTTCTCTGTTGATCAATCAGCGACCTTAACCATTATTATCAATGACGCCAGCGGCACCATTGCCGAGCTGCCGTCGGTCGATGGTCTTGACTTCCAGCAGCGAGGCCGGAGCAGTCAGCATCAGATTATCAACGGGTCCCTATCTTCTTCGGTGGCAACTCTTTTCCAGGTTCAGGCCTTACGGCCAGGGACTTTTACCATCCCACCCATTGCTATAACGGTTGACGGCAAGCAGCTGCTGACCCAGGCAATCACCTTTGAAGTCACTCCTGCTGCTGCCGGTATCCCGTCTCTGCCAAACCCGCAGGGAGAAGGAACTGCTCCGCCATCCCGGAATGGAGTGCAGGCCACAGGTGAGAAGGAGCAGATGGCCTTTCTGCGGATCAGTTCAGTCCAGGAAAAAAGTTATACGGGTGAGGTCCTGCCCATCGAGATCAAGGCCTATTTTCGCAGGGGACTCAGGGCCACTCTGAATACCCATCCCCGTCTGAATGGTGACGGTTTTGTCCTCACCGAGCCCAAGCAGGAACCGGTGCAGACTGAAGAGATGGTCGGCAATGTTCCTTATTCTGTGCTCACCTGGCCTGGTACCCTGTCCGGTATTAAAGAGGGCAGTCACGGTGTCAGTGTCGCCATTGAGGCCACTCTGCTCCTCCCGGAAATCCGCCGCCGGGGTGCGCCCATGGGAGGCGACCCGTTTTTTGGCAATGATCTCTTTGCTGATTTTTTTAATCAGCAGCAGGTGCAGGAAAAAAAGATTCAGATCGTCAGCAAGGATATGACGCTTCAGGTGCTGACCCTGCCGGCAGAGGGGAAACCGGCAGGTTTTGGCGGGGCCATTGGCAAGTTTGCGCTGCAGGTAAAGGCCCAACCGACTGATGTCGGGCCTGGCGACCCGATTACCCTGACCATGACCGTTGCCGGTACCGGCAGTTTTGATCGAGTTGAGGCCCCGGTTTTGAGTCAGGCCGAGGGGTGGAAAAGTTATCCGCCCTCTGTTAAATTTACGCCAGGGGCGGGTCTGGGGCAAGGGGAGAAGGTCTTTGAACAGGCTATTATTGCCAGGAGTGGAGACAAGATGTCTATTCCTCCCCTTGATTTCAGTTTTTTTGACCCGGAGGCCAGGAGATATCAGACCTTGCACAGTGACGCCATTCCCTTGCTCCACAATAAGACTGAGGGCTTGGAAAAAGGTGAAAACGCAGGAGCGACCGTTGATACTACAGGAACCGGGAAGGCAACGCCACAGAAGAGTAACGGTGATAAATCAGGTCGGCCTGCTGTTGTGGAAAACTTCTTGGCTCCCCTGCATTGGCAAATGGGCTCTCTCCAGCCGGGGTTGATCCCGCTCATTGGCCAGACCGGCTTTCAGATGGTCATCCTGATCTTGCTCCTGTTGCTTGTCGCGGTGATCCTGTTAAAAATTCGGGCAAGGCGACTGGCCAGCAATCCTGTCCTTTGCCGGCAGCGGGAGATGACCCGTCTTCTTGATCTCAGATTGCGTGAGATCAAGAAGACCCAGGAACAGGGCAGCAGCCGGGACTTTCTTGCCATCTGCCGCCGGACTATTCAGGAACAGTTGGGATTGCTCTGGCAGACAGGGCCAGGTGCCATCACCCTTGCTGATCTGCGCCAGCGTCTGGCGACTGATTCGGAAATGATTGCTCTCTTTGCCACGGCCGAAAGCGGCGCCTATGTCGGAAATCTTCTCAGCAGTCAGGAGATGGCCGACTATGCCGGAAAACTGGAATATGCGTTGAAGCAGCTGCGATGAAGGGGATTCTGAAACTGAAAATATCGGCCATGGCATTGGCGTTTTTGATTATGTCCTGCACCCTGGTTGACCTCTGCTCGGCGCAAGAGAATAACAGCCAGGATTTTCTTGCGGCCAACAAGGCCTATGAAGTCGGTGATTTGACCAAGGCCATCCAGCTCTATGAGGCCTTGATGGCCCATGCGGGTTTTTCGGCATCCCTGTGCTATAATCTGGCAAACAGCTATGCCCGAGACGGGCAGACCGGCAAGGCGGTTCTGGGATATGAGCGAGCCCTGCGTCTGGCCCCAGGTGATACCGATATCCGCCACAATCTGGAGATGCTGCGCAAAGAAAAAGGGCTTTCTCAAGAGGAAATACCTCTTCTCCACCGGGCAGGCGCCTTGCTGGGGCTCAACCAGTGGGCCGCGCTGGCGGCGATGCTGCTGGCCGCGCTTTTCCTGCTCCAGCTTGCGACTTGGCGTTTTACCCTTTCAACCAGGCTTTCGTGTTCCCTTACCGGTGCCTGCCTGCTGTTGCTTGGTATCAGTTCCGCCGGGGTTGCGATCCAGTATCAGAGCTGGCAGCAGGCTGTTATTATTACCCCGAAGACTTCCCTGCTGATCTCTCCTTTTGACGGGGCGGCAAGCACGGGTGTCGTTGAGGAAGGCCGCCTGGTCAGCATCATCAAAAGCCACGACACCTACGCCTTGATTAAAGGAGAAAACGGACGCAGCGGTTGGATTCCAAGCGCATCTTTTGAGCCCATTGCCATGACAATGACCGATAAAATAGCAGGCAAGCCGCTGTAAATAAATAACATGGCTACCTGAATGACCAGAGCGGCATAAGGTGCCGTAATAAAATAAGCAAAAAAGCACTGCTTATTTCATAACGGTCATTTGTATGTTATCTGCAAGACGCCACTCAAAGAAACAGCCGGAAAAGATTGGCTGTTTCTTTGAAGCGGCATAAGGTGCCGTAATAAAATAAGCAAAAAAGCACTGCTTATTTCATAACGGCACCTAATCTTTAATCATTCGTACAAGGAGGACACAACATCATGAACAGAAGAATGAGACAACGAATTTCACCCTTGATTATTTTTTTCTTTCTGGTCTTTCCGCTTGGCCTTTCCTGGCTGCCGGCCGCCGGTATGGCTGCCGAGGATGAAAATATCCAGCTTCTTGATAAATCGGCCAAGGCTTTTTCTTCCGTAATCAAAAAAGCAGGGCCGGCGGTGGTGCATGTGCGGGTTGAGAAAAAAGGGGGGCTGCGGCCTGATAATCAATTCGATCCTTCCGATGATCCTGTCTTTAAGTACTTTTTTGGCCCATCCTTTAAGCACCCGTCCTTGCCTCAATCCCCGGAGCAATTTCAATCGCAGGCGGCAGGCTCAGGGTTTCTCATCAGTGAGGACGGCTATATCCTGACCAACAATCATGTTATTGACAACGCCGACAAGATTACGGTGCGTCTGGAAGGTGATCAGGAGCTGGAGGGAAAGGTCATCGGCACAGATCCGCAGTCGGATGTGGCCCTGATCAAGGTCAGTGACGGGCGGAAATTCCCCTATCTTCCTCTGGGTGATTCTGATCAACTGGAGGTTGGGGAATGGGTTATTGCCATTGGCAGCCCTTTTGGCCTGGATCGCACGGTAACGGTGGGAGTGGTGAGCGCCAAGGGCAGGAACCATATGGGTATCAATGAGTATGAAAATTTTATCCAGACCGATGCGGCCATCAATCCCGGTAATTCAGGGGGGCCGCTGCTCAATATCCATGGAGAGGTTATCGGAATCAATACGGCTATCTTTTCCCGCAGTGGCGGCTATATGGGCATAGGGTTTGCCATTCCGATCAATATGGCCAAGACGGTGAAAAGTCAGTTGCTGGCCCATGGTAAAGTCACCCGAAGCTGGATAGGGGTTGCAATCCAGGATATGAATAGTGAGCTTGCCCGTTCTTTCAAGATGACCCAAAAATCCGGGGCCCTGGTGACCGAGGTCAGCAAGAATTCTCCGGCCGCCAAGGCTGGAATTAAACAGGGTGATGTAATTACTCTCTATGATGGAAGGCCGGTGACGGATGTGGTGGATTTGCGCAACCTGGTGGCCATGACCCCTCCGGGAACCAAGGTTGATTTCACCCTGGTGCGTAATGAAAAGCAACAGAAGTTGACCATCCAGGTCGAAGAGCAACCTGTGGATATGATGACCCAGATGGGAACTCCGCAGCAACCTCAGATTTTTCAGAAAATGGGTATGTCGCTCCAGGATCTGAATGCTGAACTGGCCCGTCAGTTTGGCTATGCTTTAGGGCAAGGGGTGCTTATTGCCGGAGTTACCCCTGGCAGTCCGGCGGCGCTGGCCCGCATTCAGGCCGGCAGCCTGATCGAAGAGGTCAACCGGCAACCGGTGCATAACCTCAAGGAACTGCAACGGGCAGTACAGCAAGCCAGCAGCGCCGAGAATATCCTGCTGCTGATCCGCAGCGGAAATCGCAGTCAGTATGTGGTGCTGGGGGTGAAGTAGGATAAACCCGGATGAAAGAGATAGTTGAAACGCGAAACAAACAATGATTTTTCTTAACCGCGTTTCAACTATCTGTCAGCTCCAGGGAGCACTACAGGAATGCCATTGATCTCGTGATCTGTGCCGTCATTGCCAAGACCTTGCGGTTGTGTGTCAGGTTTTCATCATTCTTGGCGGAATTTTTCATGGCATGTTTGTGTTTGTATGGTCTTTTGCAGTCTTCTTTTCAAGCTGATTCGGTTGAGATAGGTCCTGGGAGCTCGGGCCACCGATGCCTTCCCGGTCAGGGCCTTTTCAGGGTTGACCAAGAGATCACCCAGATGGACTACTTTTATTCCAGCCTTGGCCAGAAAGCCGGCGCATCCGGCGCAGTAAGTAATAACCAGATCCTCGCCGGCCTCAAGTTTGCGGATTGCGCCCCATTTCCCGGCCATGTCGGGGTTGACACAATCGACAGAACCTCCTTCTCCACAGCAGAGAGTGTGCTTTCCGGAATGTCGCATCTCCCGCACCTTCAGCCCAAGGCGAAGCAGGATCTTCCGCACTGCCTGCTGCACATCCTGGTGATCACGCAAGGGGCATGGGTCGTGCACGGTAATCCGGCCATGTGGAATGGCAGGATGGGTAGGTTCGATTTTTATTGCAGCAAGAACCTCCCAGGCTGTCCGTACGGTTAGTCCCTGGCCATAACCCTGAAAAATTTTGTAACAGTTGGGGCAGGCAACAATGATGTGGCGGACGCCCTGCCTGAACAACCAGTCTCGCATATCTTCGAACCAGGTCAGGAAACAGTGCTGCCGTCCCAGATCATGGGAGGGTTTATGGCAGCAATCCAGGACTATGCCAAGATGTGGGATGGCCTCCTTGAGTTGTTGATAGATCGACCAGGTGGTCTCGGGTCTGGTGCCGGGCAGGGAGCAGCCCGGGAAAAAGATGGTGTTGCAGCCAGTCGGCAGGCCATACCAGGAAAAGAGCCGGGAGCTGCCGCGCCGTTCGTATTTGAGGATGGAGTTATAGCGCCTGGATGGAAGTTTGTCGCGGGCCATGACCTGACGGCGCATCTCCAGAAAAAAATCACCTGGGGCAATTTTGGCCGGACAGACCGCTGTGCACAGATTGCAGAGGCTGCATGCAAAGGGATCGCACTTCTGATCACCAGCCAGCAGGGAGGCGGCAATATCACCCGGCGTGCCGTTTTTTTGTAGAAACGCACACTGGCTGACACAGACCCTGCAATGGGTGCACTCCCGTTGCAGGGTCTGTGCCTGATGATAAACGGCACCTTTCATCTTGGTATCAGCATAAAACAAACTGGTTCAGATTTATTTATGGAACGGAAAAAACCGTTGTTAACGGCTCACCAGCATTTCCCTGTGGGACCATTTGGCGGCGCCGCCTTCAAGAATAAAGAGTTTTGTTTCCGGGATCCCCTGGGCCTTGAGATGAGTATAGCATTTATTGGCGCCGCCGTCACCCCGTGGACAGATCACCACCACATCGGTGCCAGCTTTTTTAGCTGCGTCCACAGCCGGGTCTATCATCTGTCGCTGTTCTTCAGTTCTCCACAGGAAAGGAACTGGTCTCCATGGAATCTTTAAAATGATGGAGCGAGAATTCGTCTTTGACCTGGATATCAACAGGGATAATGGATATGATATTATCAAAGAGATGTATAAAAAGAGAAAATATTCTTTCTGAGCAGTTGTTTAGCCCCTGCTCTTTTCTGGAAGCCTTGAGGACATTTTGAAAAAAACTGCGGATTATCGAACCATTGAAATAGCTATGCATGCCCTCGATGAGAGGGTGCGGGAATACTCAGGAGCGGAGATTGCGGCCAGGGTGGGCTTGAGCAGAGATCTCCTGGATACAGTATTTGTGCGGTGGGCAGGTGTCGGCCTGACCCGGTTCATGCAATCCCTGACCTTGAGCCAGAACCGGAAGAGGTTGCTGGAGACCAAGGGCCTGCTGGCGGGTTGGCCGCAACCAGGACCTGCCGGGCCTGGTCATCATGCTTTTTGGATCTGTTGTCAGTTGCGGTTGCTGCCCTGTGGAGAAAAGGGGCAGAGTAAGCGCAGCGAAGTGAAGACTCCGGGGTTGACCATCACCTACGGTTTGTATCCCAGCCCGTTTGGTGATTGCCTTCTGGCCATGATCGGCCGGGAGATCTGCCATTTTTCCTTTGTTGATGAAGGAAAATTGCAGGTGCACCTGGAAGAGTTGCGCCATAACTGGCCGCAGGCAACGATCATTGCTGATGATGGACAGAGTGGCAGGCAGATGGTGGAGCGGATATTTACGCCCGCCGGGGTTGATCCCCTTGATCCCATTTCCTTGCTGCTCAAGGGAACGCCTTTTCAGATCAGGGTCTGGCAGGCGCTGCTGACTCTTCCCAGAGGCGCCATGATCAGTTATCAGGATCTGGCCGTTTATATAGGATGCCCCACGGCCTGTCGGGCCGTAGCCGGTGCGGTTGCCGCCAATCCTGTGGGCTACCTGATCCCCTGTCACCGGGTGATCCGTAAATCAGGGGAGATCCATCATTATCGTTGGGGCAGCAGCCGAAAAAAGGCGATGCTGGGTTGGGAGGTTTGTGCGTCGTGAGATTCTATTCGCCTGTGGCTTATCGCGGGATCATCTCTGCCCGAAGATATCCGAATATCGTTGCGGCGTAAGGTTGGGATGTGTGTTTTCAAGCAAGCGGCAGTCAGCGGGGAAAGGCGCTGGCCACGCCGCCGTCAACGGGCAGGGTGGCGCCGGTGGTGGGGGTGAGACCTGAGGCAAAAAAGACCACGGCATTGCCCACATGATCGGCCAGGACCTCGGTCTTGAGGAGATTGCGGTTGCGGTAGTACTCTTTCAGTCCCTCAGGGTCGAGATTGCGGGAGCGCATCCGGTCAGGCCCGACCACATCCCAGAGTCCGGAAGAGATGCCGTGATCATCGAAGATGCCGTCGGCATTGATCATGTTGACCCGGGCGCCGATTTCGGCCAGTTCGAGGGCGGCGATCTTGCCCAGCTGGTGGGCCCCGGCCTTGGAAGCCGAATAGGCGCCAAAGGCGGCGCCGGGGGCAAAGACATTTTTGGAACTGTTGATGATGATCTGGGCGGGGATGTGTCCGGTCCGTGCCTGTCGTTTGAAGATGGGAATGGCAGCCTTGATCACCTGAAAGACCCCGAGCAGGTTGACATCAAGTACCTTTCTGAATACGGCCTCGTCAAGGTCGGCCAGGGTGGCGACATGGGCGAGCCCGGCATTGGGCACCAGGATATCCAGGCCGCCGCAGCCAAGGATGATTTCCTGCAGGCCCCGGCGCACCGAGGCGCTGTCGGTCACATCCATGGTGATGCCGCTGATACGATCCGGATCAAACTCCTGGGCCAGCAGTCCACAGACCCGTTGCAGGCGTTGGCTGTCAATGTCGGAGAGAAAGACCCTGGCCCCGGCGGCCAGCAGTTTGCGGCCGATTCCGCAGGCAATGGCTCCGCCGCCGCCGGTCACCAGGGCGCTGCGTCCGGAAAGCGGCAAGGGGTGTCCTTTCCGCAGTTTGTCCTGTTCCAGGCTCCAGTATTCCATGTCAAAGATATGTTCTTCGGCAAGCTCCTTATTGGGGGCAATGGCCGCGCCGAGCGCCTTGGCCAGGAGGGTATGTTCGGCAATATCGGCGGCCATGCCGGCGGTTTTTTCTGTGACCCCGGCGGTGACAATGCCCAGTCCCGGAATCAGGATCACCCGTGGTTTAAGGTCAAGACAGGTTCGCGCCACCTGCTTATTTGTGACCTGAGCGTGGAAG
>JANMTN010000280.1:0-8687 GCA_031390685.1 Desulfobulbaceae bacterium | reverse complement strand
GCGACCGCCTGCTTGCGGAGCTTGGCTGCAGTGATTACGTTTCAATCCACGCCCCCGCGCGGGGGGCGACTGTCGATCTGTAAAAGACTGATACAAATCGGTAAAAATAATGGTTTCCGCGAACCTGTTGTTTCAGCCCTTCGCCAAACCTTCCCGGGAGATCCAGACTATCATTCCAAGCAGATCTATATTGCGGTTGCGAACCGCCCGGCTTTCACTGTCTGCCCTCGGTTCGCGGAAACAGTTTTCAAATGATCAATGGGCCTTCCTGATCAAATGATTTCTTGGCACCAACGTGCTCTACCTTGTTCCGCCAATTTGCCCCGAGAAAATAGAAGCGAAGACTATCTTTCTCTATATCTATTTCCTCGATCAGGCGTTGACGGAAGCGGGTCCATTGAGCAGGGTCCACCAGGCATTCAAACACAGAAAACTGCACTCTCTGGCCGTAGTCCTTACAGGCCTTGGCAACTCTCCGCAACCTCCTGCTGCCTCCCGGCTCGCTTGTTTTCACATCATAGCTTACCAGCACAAACATTCAGTCTCCTTGGCTTTTTATTTCCAAATGGCAGGCGGATAGCCATCAAGTTCACCTCTCAGTAACCTGGATAACAGTAGGGCCTGCACATAAAAAAACAGCCCAATCTTCATTTTTTCTTCGAGAAAAGGATGGGTCCGCTCATCCTGTTTTCTATTCTGATAGGAAACCAGTACGATTTTTCTGGCGGCATCCGTCATTCTTACCGCGCCGCTTTCACTGAACGTGAAATCTTTCGCCTGCAGTTGACCAAGGTTTACAAGCGATATCGCCAGACGGTCAATCATAGGCCGAAATTCTTCCATAACATCGAGCGCCAATCCGGGCCTGCCCGGTCGATCCCGATGGAGATAGCCCACCGCCGGATCAAGTCCTACCGATTCCAAAGCCGACCGGACATCATGCATCAACAAGGTATATAAAAAGGAAAGCAGGCAATTCATCCGATCAAGCGGCGGTCTTCGGCTACGCTGTCGTAGGAAAAAACTCTCTTTGCCGCGAACCAGCAAATGATCGAGGACCCCAAAATAGACATGGGCTGCATCTCCTTCTATCCCCCGGACTTCGTCAAGATTCAATTCTCCCTGCAGCCGCTTCAGAGAGGCGGTCAGACGGCTTGCGGCGTTCTCCAGAGCGACAGCGTCGACCTTGTCCTGATGATCACGCAAAGCCCGCAGCAGGGCTGATCTGCAGTTGCCAATCTTGCCCATCACGAATTCCCTGGCAATTGCTGCAGAAAAGACGGGATCATCGGCACGACGGTATTGCTCTCTCCGTAACAGGACATTGCCGGAAACAGGTCCCTGCACGCGGGCAAGGAATCGGCCGTTTTCAGAGAGAAAACTCAAAGTGACATCACGGTCGGCGCAGAAGCCCATGAGAAAAGGGCTGCAGCCGACATTGCCAAAACAGACGATGCCATCCAGCGTATGGACCGGCAGTCGGAGAGCCACCTCGCCATCCACCCTGACCGCGACCGTCTCCCCGTCCTTGGCCAAATAGGCGCCCTGGGTTGTGACAAACAGTGTATTCAGATGTTTTTTCATACCAATCCCATCCGCTTCAGGTAACTGGAGACCTTCTTCTTTGCCGATATTTTCGGCAGACATTGCGAGAGAAACGAGCAACTCTCGCATTTCTCTCCATATTCTGGAGGTGGTGTGACATTCGAGCGCAGAAGGTCATGGAGTCTAACCGCTGTCTCGATTGTCGTTTGCCGCAAGCTCTCATCAATAGAGATATTCTGGCGTCGTTTCTTCTGCCCATAGTACAGTGCACCCTCCGGCACATCACAGTTGAGCATTTCTTCAAGACAAATAGCCTGGGCGCAAAGCTGCACCTCGTCCGACCTGTCTTTCTTGGGCCGCCCCCGTTTATACTCAACCGGATAAGGCTGCCAGATACCGCTCTCCTGTAAGTGGAACTCGACAATATCGGCCCGGCCAATCAACCCCAAGCGCAATGACCGGATCGGCACATCAAATTCGATACGCACCTTGCTCCGCGATTCGCCGCCGGCAGTATGAACACGTTCGTGCAGAATGCGACCCTCGGCGGTCAACCTGTTTTCCGTCCATTGCTGCTCGATATGGATCAGCGCGCATTGCCGCGGGCAGAAAATCAGGTGCTGAAGAGCGGAAATCATCGCCAAATCATCCTCGCTGTAAAGGCCAGTTTCATTTTCTGACGAACAGAATTCAGGTCCTTTAACGACAGTGTTATCCATGCTGAATCCCTACCGTTTCCCTGCTTTGATTTTCATCTAGGAGGTTGACAATCAGCCGAATCATCAACTCTTTCTGAGCTGGATCGCTGGTGGCCGTGAGCAGTGCCAAGGCAACCAAGGCCTTGCTATCGAAACCGCCCGCGCCAACCACACCATTCATTTGGAGATTGAGCAGGAAAAGAAACGAGCCAATCCTCTTGTTGCCGTCGGTAAAAGGATGATCCTTGATTACAAAATAGAGGAGATGAGCCGCCTTTTCCTCGATACTCGGATAGAGCTCCTGGCCGCCGAAGGTCTGATAAACAGCACCAAGAATTGCGGAGAGACTGTCGCCACGTTCCCGGCCAAAAAGCTCGGTCGCCTCACCTTTTTCAGACAATTCCTGCCGCAGACAGGCGATGGCCTCCCGAGCGGCTGCAGGTTCGAGCATGGTGCTGCCGCCCTTTTTACCGGCAGGGAGGAGAAGCCTGTTTTCATCGAACTGGAGCAGTAGTTTCCAGGTCGTGGCATACCGGCGCACAAGGTGCAAGACCGCCAGTCCTTCATCAACCACCAGATGATGCTGTTCGAGCGCGTCGGTGAGCAGCGACAACATCTGCCGCACCTCTTCGACGCCTTTTTCCGCCAGCCTGTGCTGATTATGGGCATAGCCACGGACCAGATAATCCTTGAGAATTCCGGTGGCCCAGATGCGGAACTGGGTGCCGCGCTTGGCATTCACCCGATAACCGACGGCAATAATGACATCTAAATTGTAATACTTTATCTGGTAGGTTTTATTGTCCGCGGCAGTATGTGCAAATTTTGCACATACTGCGTCTCTGGCCAACTCTTCCGTTTTAAAAATATTGTTAACATGCTTGGTTATGACACTTCTCTCAGTTCCAAAAAGAGCTGCCATCTGTTGTTGACTGAGCCAGACGGTTTCATCCTTGAGTTGCACATCCAGAGCGGTTCGCCCCTCTTCAGCCTGATAGAGGATGATTGAGCCTAGATCGGGGGCTATGGATTCCAGTTGTTCAGAGATGTCCATCATGGGGTGTACCTTTTATAGTCATCATTATGCGGCATCCACCTGGCCTCCCTGTAGTTGAAAAAGCCATATATTGCTGTTTTTCATTAAAAATATTCATTGAGACGCGATGGTTATCATCACAATTTTTCTTCCAAAGTGATCCCATCCGGGACTTGCCCAACACTCACAGAATAATCTTTAAAAGACCGAGCTGGTCCCTTGGATCCTTCTGACCGCACAATTTTGACAAGATCAAAGAGCTGATGAGCTGGAGCATTACCCATTTTGTTTTCATGTTTGAATACAAATAGTTTGCGACTGCTCATCACCCCTCTGGCGGCTGAACGATCATGCTCAAACATATTGATGAGCGCATTCCAGAGAAGAGATAAATCTTCTTCGCTAAAATCAGTTTTTTCTGCCAAGGAGGCAGAAACAAAACCGTGAGCAACATACAGGCCGTAGGGCACAATATGCTTACGTCCCATGGTGCGTTCTTTTTCCAGATCTTTTTCATTGGCGACTGCCATACGGGTGATACTCACTTCCTGCGGCACAATCGGATCGACACTTTTCGCAAAGGCGAGTTGGATTGGTCCACGAACCTGTCCGCAATTTACTTCGGTGGTCATTACCGCCCCAAAACTACGGATATCATAAAAATTGGAGCACATCCATCCTGTTATTTTCTGGGCGTCCTCCTGCTTTTTCGGTAGCTTTTTAGCTTCAGGTTTCAAGTCATACTCCTTGTATGCCAGTTCATGTGTCCTATTAAGCACAGCCTTTTCCTGAATATAGATATTGAAACCTGCAACCCCTTCTTTCGCCAAGGTTACATAATTACGGATTTTTCGTTTCAAACACACATCGGTCACCAAGCCATGGCCGGTTTCAGGATCGATACGCGGCATGTTCCCAGCATCGGGATCACCATTGGGATTACCGTTTTCCACATCAAAGAGTAGTACAAATTCATAGCGGTTAGTAATGGCGGGCATGGGTTAGACCTCCTGATTTTTTTTGGTGAAAAAGTCTTTGCGTTGATGATAGTAGCCGATCATAAACAAACCCTGCTCTTCTGCGGACAAGGTCGTAGGAAAGTCTGAAAAGCCGGCAATGATTTCCTGGATCATAATTTCGTAATGTATTGCCCTGCCCTTCTTCTCTGGAATCTTTCGTAGTTTTGAAATGTGATTCGCAGAATTTTTCAGCAACATGTTGAAGACTTGCCCAGGTGTTGCCGAGGCT
The DNA here is from genome assembly GCA_031390685.1 of Desulfobulbaceae bacterium. Taxonomy (GTDB): domain Bacteria; phylum Desulfobacterota; class Desulfobulbia; order Desulfobulbales; family Desulfocapsaceae; genus UBA2270. The sequence continues at coordinate 4,160 of JANMTN010000280.1, read as the reverse complement.
GATCCGAGATAACGATCTTTGATGGTTGCATTGGTATTGGGAATAGCTTCTTCCTGAGCCTTTTCCAAAACGGCAAAAAGGCGGCCCAGTAGATATGGCAGGTCTGTTCTATCAGGATTCAGTGACACGGAAACCTCCATTTGTTTATTGCGCATAAGAAAAGCCTTGAGTAAAGCTGCTCGAAAATAGGTGACGTTATGTTCTGCCCGTATGCGGCCCAAAACTGCGGGCAGCAAGGTCTGAGGATAGAGCGCGCCGGTAAGCATGGCTCTGGCCAGCCCTCCGGCCAATACCGGCGGAACGTTTTCGTTTTTACCAAGAGTGGCAGTTTGGCAAAGCAGTCGCCACAGAGGCGGAAACTCCGGCTCATTGTCAAACTGCGGTATGATGGCCAGTTGTTCGAAATGTTTTCCAATCCGCATCAGCAGATTGCCCAAGCTATTGACTTCCCAGAAACGGATGGACAGACGAGCAGCGTTGGGTGACAAGCCAAGGATATAGAACTGAACAGATTCATCCAGATCCGGAATAATATCCGTCGCCCGCTTACCATCACGGATGACCTTGAGCAATCCACGGATTTTTCCGGTGGTTTGCTGGTCATCTACACTGCCTGTTTCGTTACTGGATTCTGTTGGCGGATCAAACAATTCAGCTAAGAAATCTTCTGCCGGACTAGCACATTCGGCCCAGAAAACTATACTGGCATCACCGATCTGGATTTTTTGGCGACAATTACGAGAAAGCAGTGAGTTCAAAGCCGTGGTGTATGCAAATGCGGCTTTTTCACTGACCGGAGCATTGAAAGATTGTTCTTTCCTGTATGATGTAAATGCATTGAGGTTAAAAGAGACAATGGAAGCACCGACTGACTGCGCATCTCTGACCCCTTTGATGGATGGATGAAGGCGTGCAAGAGGCTGTTCATTTTCCCCTGTTACTAAACATTGCCCCGTAGGCTCTGTTCCTTGCTTGTTAAGGAAAGCCTCCCATGCTTGACGTGCTGCAACGCGATCATGCACAAATCCTGGGATTCCTTCCAACCGGAAGACCAAATTGGTTCCACAAATCTCGGGCCAGTCAGCCCTAACAGCAACATCCTTGCAGTTTTTATCCTCCAAAAAAACTAAAACTGCGTTCAACCCTACGTCACTATTTACGCAGTTGTTTTTTATATGTTCGATAAATGCGGCATGGCACTTATCTGTCCTTTCCTGCTTGCCTTTATCATCTGTTCCAATCACATAGCTAGTGCTATCCCAGAGAAAATTTGCTTTAATCCCGCTGGCTTTTTTTTCTGCTGCAGGCACCGGCAGCTTTCTAGGGCGAAGCTTGTTGCCCTCTTTCTCTCGCAGATCTTCCACATCTTTCAGCGTGCCATCTGCGGCAAGCACCAAAGCAAAGGAAATATTTTCCAGGCTCGTTCCAAAGGGCGGCATACCTGAATTCGGATCATTTGCCATGCGCTCGTAATAGCTGTTGAGTGCCTGCAGTATCATGAACTCACCTCCGGAGAAAGTGGAGACGGTGGGGCGATAATGCCGTCCTGCATTGTCGCTCTGAAAAACAACGGGGTCATATCGTTGGCAAAATCAATATCCAGCAACATGTAGCCCAACTCTTTGTTTTGTCCCATATAGTAGGAGGGAGGGATTTCACCTTCCACCGGTTCAAAAAACGCCGGGAATTCTCGACAGCCAAGACAAGGTTGGTGAAAAAATTGCCCACTCCTGGCACGACGGCGAAAGATGTCCAGATGTTTTCCTTCGTTGTCATCGGGACCGGCCTTGGTTGTTATTTCAAAATGCGCCTCAATGACATACTCCACATCTCTCAAGACCGTGGAAGCCCGTTGTTGTCTATTCCCGCCATCATCCACTAGAAAATAAAGCTGTTTCCCGTCGCGCATAGCTGTAGCGGGGTTTGGTTTAGGAATTTTAGAACTCACCTCGTTACGCCGCAAATTGTCAAACTTGATCGGCCGCTGCACATGAATCCTGTCCACCACCCATCGTATTGCAGGTTTCCAGTGAATGGCTTCCAGAATTCCCCGCGCAGCCGAAGGAGTTATCACATCATAGGAAACACGCTCAACCTTCATCTCTGGTCTGGTAAAGCAGGCGTAATCTCCCCAGATCCGTAGCTTAATTCCAAATGCCATAGGCTCCTCCTTTTGCCCTCAAGGTGTTAATTTTATATGATCAGTGTTTCAGGATTCCATATCTTTGCGAAGTCAATACATAGCCCCACATTATCATCGTAAACAGCTTCATTGCACAGTAATGGATATTCTTCGAGGATCATTTCAACAGCCCCAGAGGTGACTAATGTCGCCAGTTCCTTCGACCGGACGGCAATGCTGTATTGCTGCAATTTTCGGATAGATGACCGCGGGAACTCTGTATAACGTAGCTCCTGGACGAGTTTTTTTGCCTCTGGCTCTTTCGCTATAATCACCCCGACGCTTTCATCTTCAATAAACCGAAAGGCTTGGGCCGCTTCATTGAAAGGGAGATGCAATTCCTTGTTCAATTTGGGATTAAGTAGCGCCATGATCTGTTTTCTATCCAAATCCTGCACGTCGTAGAGCAGTTCAAAATAACGGCGCATTACCTTGAGACTCAAGGGATCGGCATCCGGCATGGTGCGCAATGTTTCTCCAGCCCTCGCAATACAACGCTTGATCCAGGGCATTCGGGCTGGCGTCTCTGCTTCAAACACAAAAACTTTACCCATCCCATCCATCCTGCCTTCCCGGTTACAGCGTCCAGCCGCTTGAGCAATGGAGTCAAGACCGGCCATGGCACGATAAACCACAGGAAAATCGAGATCGACTCCCGCTTCCACGAGTGAGGTAGAGACCACCTGGCAGGATTTATTCTCTTTGAGCCGTGTTCGGATGGTGTCCAGCACCCGTCTGCGGTGTACGGGATACATATTGGTTGAAAGATGGAAAAGGCCCTCTCCTTCTGGGAGTTGCTTGAAAAGAGCCTTGGCCTGGGGCTTGGTGGAGACGATACACAAAACTTGCCTCTCCTTTGCGAGGCGGTCGGCAAGTTCGGTATCAAATAGTTGACCCGTGAATTTCACTTCGGTGCGACGCAATTCTTTATAGACCTTTTCCGGAGCATCAACAATTTCCGTAACTTCCGGGAATGCCATGCGTAAACTGTTTTTATTATCGAATGCTGGTTGCGTGGCTGTACAAAGCAAAACGGTACAGCCATAATTTTCCACCAACTCGCGTAAGGCCGCAAGGCAAGGCTCCAGGTATTCGGTGGGAATGGCTTGAGCTTCATCCAAAATAATCACACTGCGGGCAATATTATGCAGTTTACGACAACGCGATGTTCTGTTGCTGAAAAGAGATTCAAAGAACTGAACATTTGTCGTCACCACAACGGGTGCGTCCCAGTTCTCTGCAGCCAGACCGCGGCGGCGATCGTAACCATTTTCTTCTGAGGCCTCACGTTCCTTGTAATTGCAATGATGTTCCAAGATATATTCCTGTCCCAAGGCTTCCTGGAAGACCCTGGCGTTTTGTTCAATGATCGAGGTAAAGGGAATGGCGTAGATGACCCGGCGCAGATCATGGGTGACGGCGTGATCCAGAGCAAATGCCAAAGAGGAAAGAGTTTTGCCGCCTCCTGTGGGTACGGTGAGGGTGAAAACCTGTGGGGGCAACTTAGCCTTCTCTTTGCACTGGGTTAAAATAGCCTGTCGTAAAACATTGACAGGTGTTTGATCCGCCTGCTGACTTTTTTCTTTCAGAAATTTGTCGAGTCTTTGCTTCAGCTCACGAAACAACTTGTCTTCCCCAAACGTTGGACGGTCTTGTGCTTGTTGAGGAGTACAAAAAGCTTCTGTGTCCAAAAAATCTGCATCTACAAGACAAGAGAAAATCATGCGAGTGAAAAAAGAAAGACTAAAACCTGAGCGTTCTCGAGACAGCTTGAATGGCAAATCCAAATCATCCCGAATCTTGATCTCGGGTAGCAACTCTACATCATCTGGAATTTTGCCATGTTTGAGACGAAAATGGAGTTCTGTTTCTTGATCACCGCCATCAGGTAACCCTCCGTGGTGTCCGGCGATAACGTAGGAGAGGAGCAAACCAAGCTTTCCTGTGCTGTCTCTGGCCAGGCGCGCCCCAAAGGTCT
>JANMTN010000225.1:0-10049 GCA_031390685.1 Desulfobulbaceae bacterium | reverse complement strand
AAGGAGTAGGTTCCCCCTTCTCACTCCGCTCACCCGCCACCATGAGAAGGTCTATCGCCCGGTGATTTTCGAGGATCTGTACTCTGGGGTTCTGCTTCACCTTCTCCAACAGGGCTCGCTCTATTTCTCTGCCGGTAAAATCATGGGCATGCGCAACCCGTCGTCTGGAATGACCACCCTCCTGACCTAAGTTCAACCCCGATGAGTCCTGAGCATCTTTGACAAAATCAACTCCCAGGGCTATTAAATCCCTCACCCTTTCCGGCCCATTTTCCACAACCAGAGCAACGACATCCTCATTGCACAATCCTGCCCCACTTGCAAGCGTATCCTGAATATGGTTTATCGTCGCATCATTCCCCGATAAAACAGCAGCAATCCCCCCTTGCGCAAGGTTGGTTGCCGTATCAACCTCGGTTTTTTTTGTTATTATAATTACCGAACCTAACTTGGCCACACGTAAAGCAAAAGAAAGCCCGGCTATTCCACTCCCAATAATCAAAAAATCAGATTCCATACCCACACCATATACCCGTTTGTTTCACGTCAGCAATAAACCGTTGTCAATAAGTAACATGACCCTCTGCATGGCCAGAACGGATTCTAATTACAAGTTTTTTTTTACTATTCTGGCGCAGGTCGATATCTTGTATTGTCATTGGCGGCCTTGCCCCCTGCAGAGGCATGAATCAGTAAATAAAAAAATCCGGCCATGAAGCAACACTTCGTGGCCGGATGACGGGACCGGAAAATCTTTAATGGCCAGATTTGGCCATGGCTTCCATGGCCCTGGCCGGATTCTGCCCAACCTTCTCTAAGATTGCACTCACCTTGGCCTCAGGCAACCACTCAACTTTGCCGGTGGCCACATCATACATCGCCCCGACAACCTTGACCTTACCGGTTTTCACCAATTCCCGGACGGCTGGACTTTTCATGAAGAGATCGTCGATTCCCTGCCAGACATTTTCTTCAATGGCATACGGAATAACATCCTTGCCATGCTTGTCCGGATGTGCTGCCATGGCCTTCTTGACCGCCGGCTCGATATTATCAACCAGTGGCGGGATATTGCGCTCAAGGGCATGGCCATGACCTTCAATCTCGCTGGTAACCGCGGTAACCGCCCCGCACTGGGTATGTCCCAACACCACCAGAACGGGGGTATTGACATGAAGCAGACCATACTCAATGGAGCCGGCCTCATCCACATCCACCACATTACCGGCCACCCTGACCACAAAGATATCCATGACCCCGGCGTCAAAGATCAGTTCCACAGGAACCCTGGAATCCGAACAGGAGATAACCGTGGCATAGGCATAATTACCCTGATCTTCCTTACCCGCCTGGATAAGACGCTGGGTATCACTATGCGGATGAATGGATTTATTCGCCACAAAACGGCTATTTCCCTCCTGCAACATCTTCACAATCTCTGCCGGAGCAGGCTTCTGGACACTGCTGCTGGCATGGGTTTGCACCACGGTGACTGCCAGGAGACAACACGCATAGGCCAGCGGCCTGATCATTTTCTTCATTGGATACTTCCCCTTTTAAATGATAAAAAAAATCCTTCTTAACCATGAAATCTCTGTAGCCCTTTTCAAGACGGCTTGTCAAGTCTCAAAATTTTTTTTCCGACTTCAACACAGATACTGCACGATATCCACTTCGTCAATCAGTTCAGGAGCATATGCCGCAAGAACCAGGGGTGCCGGCCATAAATGCCCCGGTGTCCCTCGCCCCATAGATGGATCAAGAGCGACCAGCAGCGGCAATGGTCTTGGCCGCAAGATCCGTGATCGCATCCCAGTTCTGCGCCTCAACAAGATTACTGGCGACAATCCAGGAACCACCTACACAGGCCACATTCTTCAGGGCCAGATAGTCCCGGTAGTTGGCAGCAGTTATACCGCCAGTGGGACAGAAGCTCACCTGGGGAAAGGGCCCGCCAATAGCCTTGAGCATCGCGATGCCGCCGGCGGCCTCAGCTGGGAAAAACTTGAACTGCCGGTAACCCTTATCGAGCCCGAGCATCAATTCAGAGATAGTTGCTATCCCTGGAATCAGGGCGATGGGCCCCCGTAATGCCGCATCAAGCAGCTCAGTGGTCAGGCCCGGACTGATGGCAAAAACGGCCCCGGCCGCGGTGACCGCCCGCAGATCACGGGCATTAAGAACCGTCCCCGCCCCGGTAATGGCCCGCGGCACCTCGCGGACGATGGCCCGGATGGCATCGATAGCCACCGGCGTCCGCAGGACAATCTCCAGCACCCTGATACCGCCGGCCACCAGCGCCCTGGCCAGGGGCACGGCATGCGCAAGTTTATCAATCACCATGACCGGCACCACCGGACCGGCCTGCAGGATCTCTAATGCTTGCATCTTCCACTGTGTCTGCGCCATTGTTCCCTCGTATCAAAAATCGTAATTCCTCAGGTTGTTTAGAGTGCGGGCTGAAGGCTGAAGCATATCAACAATCCCGGCAGGTTGTATGATCACCCATTATTGATTCCGAAAAACATCCGGCCTTCAGTCTTCTCCATTATAAGTAAAAATTGAACTGGCCCCCTCTTCGGCGCCGGACAGGTTTTTCCGCAACGAGGCAAAGATCTGCCGCCCCAGACCGGAACGCGCGGCCTTGAGATCCGGCCGGGCCAAGGGCCGCGCCGCCAGCTCCTCATCACTGACCAGAAGCTGGAGGACGCCGCTGCCACTCAAGGTGATCAGGTCGCCGTCCTGAATCCTGGCAATCATCCCGCCGGCCAGGGCCTCAGGGGTCAGATGGATAGCAAAGGGAACCTTGCCGGAGGCCCCGGACAGCCTGCCGTCCGTAACCAGACCTACGGCATAGCCCCGGTCCATGATGATGGAAAGATAAGTGATCAGTTTGTGCAATTCCGGCATGCCGTTGGCCCTTGGCCCCTGAAACCTGACAACCGCCATCAGATCCCGATTCATCGCTCCAGCCTGAAAGGCCGCAGCCATCTCCTCCTGGCTATGAAAGATCATGGCCGGGGCCGTCAGTTCGGTATTGACCCCCAGGGCCAGGGCCGAGACCTTGATGATGGCCCGGCCCAGGTTCCCGGTCAAGAGCCTGATCCCGCCAGTGGGGGCAAAGGGCTGAGCAATAGTAGTCAAGGCTGCCGGATCAGAGGTTCGTTCAGGGGTCTTTTCCCAGACCAGCGCCCCATCCTTTTCCTCAGGCATCATGGTGTACCTGGTCAGTCCAGGGCCGGCGACCGTCAGCACATCTTCGTGGAGATAGCCGTTTTCCAGCAGCTCCCTGATAAACAAGGTCATGCCGCCAGCCCGCTGAAAAGAATTGATGTCGCCTGCGCCATTGGGATAAATGTTCACGATCAGGGGCACCGCATCGGAGAGCTCGGAAAAATCATTCCAGGTGATCCTGATACCAGCCGCCCGGGCGATGGCCACCAGGTGCATGGTCTCGTTGGTGGAACCGCCGCTTGCAAGCAGGCCGACCATCCCATTGACCACCGATTTTTCACTGACGATATGACCTATTGGCGAATAAGGGACGTGTCCTGCGGCCGGGCCGGCCAGGGCCGTTACCCGACTGGCCGCGGCCGTGGTCAACAGGTCGCGCATCCTGGTCCCGGCATTGACAAACGAGGCGCCAGGCAGATGCATGCCCATTATCTCCGCCATCAACTGGTTGGAATTGGCAGTCCCGTAAAAAGTGCAGGTACCGGGACTGTGGTAGGCATGGTACTCATACTCGAGCATCTGCTCCCGACTGATCTCGCCCTGGACAAACTGCTCCCGGGCGTGGGCCTTGTCCTTGTTGGCAATCCCTGACTCCATGGGCCCGGCAGGAACCAGGAGCATGGGCAGATGACCGAACTGCAGGGCGCCCATAAGCAGACCGGGGACAATCTTGTCACAGACCCCGAGCAGCAGGACACCATCAAAGACATTATGGGAAAGTCCAATGACCGTGGCCATGGCTATGACATCACGGCTGATCAGGCTGAGATCCATGCCCGGTTCCCCCTGGGTCACTCCATCGCACATGGCCGGAACACCGCCGGCAAACTGGCAGATGCCGCCGGCCTCGCTCACCACCGTCTTGATCAAATCGGGATATCTGCCGTATGGTTGATGGGCGGAAACCAGATCATTATAACTGGAGATGATGCCGATATTGGGCATCTTGGCATCACGGATAATCATGCAGGCGCCGTTATCGCAGCTTGCCACATGGGCCAGATTGCTGCAGGGCAGATGATGACGGAAGGGGATATCACTGCGGGCCTCTTCCAGCCTTTGCAGATACCGGGTTCGATGTTCTTCGCTGCGCCTGATGATACGCTCCGTCACCTTTTGAACCACACTGTTCATATTTTTCTCCTTTGGGGCTTTTATGGCGACCAATACACGGCAAGGGGTGTTGTCTTCTGTCGCAGGATATAACGAATGGGCATCTCCCGGGCATCCCCTCCCTCCCGCGCCAGCGCCAGCGTCTTTTTCTTTTCCTCGCCTTGCAGGTGCAGGAAGAGCTGACGACTGGCAAGGATAGCGGGCAGGGTCAGGGTCATCCGTTCATGGGAGGCCGCAGGGGGCTGCATGGCCATACAGATCTTGCCGGAATGGAGATCAACCGCCGCCTCCAGATTTTTGGCGCCGGGAAAAAGGGAAGCGGTATGGCCATCATTGCCCATCCCCAGGATCAGGCAGTCATACGGGAGAGGAATTGCTTGCTGCAAAATGGCACAGGCCTCCTCCCCCTGTGCCGCCGTGGCGTCTCGCGTCTTCATGGGGATAAAACGGGCGGCCGCCGCCTTATGATGCAGCAGCCAGGTCCGCACCAGATTCTCATTGGAGTCCCGGGCCTCCGGCTCGACCCAGCGCTCATCGACAAGGGAGACAGTGACTTTGTTCCATGCCAGATCCGTTTCTGCCAAGCGGGTAAAAAGCGGAATAGGGGTGCCGCCGCCAGACACGGCCAGACTTGCCTGACCGCGCCTGTGGATGCCATCACGCAGCAAATCACTGATTCGTACTGCCAGCGCCGCCGCTAACATCCCGGAAGAGGAAAACTCCAAAAGTTCACCCTGGCCCATATCTATTCCTCCCACTCCCTGCCGTCTCTAGCCAGCAGCGCCACCGAGGCCACCGGTCCCCAGGAACCTGCCGGATAGCTGCGGGGCGGTTCACTCACGCTGGCCCATGCCTCCTGAATGGAGTCAATCCAGGCCCAGGAACTCTCCACCTCATCACGGCGGATAAAGAGAGACTGATTGCCGATCATCGTCTCCAGGATCAAACGTTCATAGGCGTCAGCAATGTGCTCGCCCGAAAAGGCATCGGAAAAACTCAAATTAAGCATGGTCTTCTGCAGCTTGATCCCCTTGCCGAAACCGGGCACCTTGTTCAGCATCTCGATCTCCACCCCTTCATCAGGCTGGAGACGAATCACCAGTTTGTTGGGCGGCAGATCCTTGTAGCTGTCCTTGAAGATATTATGAGGCAGTTGCTTGAAAAAGATAACAACCTCTGAACGCTTGGTGGTCATCCGTTTGCCGGTGCGCAGATAGAAAGGGACGCCGGCCCAGCGCCAGTTATCGATATCCACCTGAATAGCCACAAAACTTTCGGTGGTGGACTTGGGATTTCCCCCCTCTTCCTGCAGATAGCCGGGAACCGGATTGCCTTTGATAAAACCGGCCGCGTACTGGCCGCGTACCGTTTTACCATCAATATTGTCAATCGTGATGGGACGCAGGGCCTTAAGCACCTTGAGCTTCTCGTTGCGGATGGAGTCTCCGTCCATATTCGCCGGCGGCTCCATGGCCACCAGAGTGAGGATCTGGATCAGATGATTCTGCACCATATCCCGCAACTGGCCGGATTCATCGAAATAGCCCCAGCGGCCCTCAATGCCCACCTCTTCGGCCACGGTGATCTGCACATGATCAATGGTGTCATGATCCCAGTTGGTGATAAAAATAGAATTGGCAAAACGCAGGGCCAGCAGATTCATGACCGTTTCCTTGCCCAGATAGTGATCAATCCGATAGACCTGACTCTCAGCAAAGGCCCTGGCCACCACATCATTAATATCCTGGGATGAGGCCAGATCCTGGCCAATGGGTTTTTCGAGCACCACCCGGGTCTCCGGGGTGATAATGCCGGCGTGATCAAGCCCCCGGCAGATATTTTCAAAGAGATGGGGGGCAACAGAGAAATAATTGATCAGCACCCGCTGGTCCTGATCGGTGACCTCCAGTATTTTTTTATACTCCTCAGGTTGATCAATATTGATCAGGACATAGCGCAGGCGGGCCAGCAGGCGCGCTGTCACCTCTGCATCGAGGCCGCCTTGCACAAAGGTCTCAAGTGCCTCACGCATCTTCCCGGCAAAGTCAACCTGACTGAGGTCGTGGCGGGCAATACCCAGAATCCGGGTATCAGAATGGAGGAGACCTTCCCGGTCCAGTTGATAAAGAGAAGGAAGAAGTTTACGGCGGGAGAGATCACCAAGAACCCCGAATATTGCGAAATCACAGGCTTTATTCTTGTTTTCCGGCATGATAGAGTCCCCTTTCATACGATTTTATCACTGTACACCAAGATACTTAATCCTATCAACGCTCCCCCCTGAATGCAAATCCTAACGCCATTTTACTTCAGGACGTCTTTACTTCCAGCAGACAATTCAGTATGCTGTTTCTCAGCAAGCCAGGAGGGCATATCTTTCATGAAAATATTGAAAAACCTTTTCGATAAAAATAAGAGCTGGGCCGCCACCATCAAAGAGGCCGACCCCGATTTTTTCATCAAACTCGCCAGTCAGCAGCGACCGGAATACCTGTGGATCGGCTGTGCCGACAGCCGGGTGCCGGCCAATGAGATTGTCAACATGCTGCCGGGTGAGATCTTTGTCCACCGCAATATCGCCAACATGGTGGTGCATACCGACCTCAACTGCCTGTCGGTGATCCAGTATGCGGTGGATATGCTCAAGGTCAAACACATCATTGTCTGCGGTCACTATGATTGCGGCGGCATCACCGCCGCCATGGAGAACTGCGGGCACGGCCTCATCGACAACTGGCTCCGCCATATCAAGGATGTGTATCGATTCCACCAGAAACAGATTGATTCCCTGGCCGACGAGAAGGACAAGCTCGACCTGCTGTGCGAACTCAATGTCATTGAACAGGTGGCCAATGTCTGCCATACTACCATTGTCCAGAATGCCTGGGCATCAGGCCAGGAACTGGCCGTCCATGGCTGGATCTACCGGGTCAGCGACGGCATCCTCAAAGACCTCAATGTCTGCACCACCGCCATTCATGAAATTCCGGAGATTCAGCGGATTGTCTGATTTTCTTTGAAGAGGTCAACTAAAAACAGACAGTTTGTAAAGCATCTTTTTCCAAAGCCGATTTCGGCAAATTCCTTTGGACTGATAGAGACCAAAGACGAATGACGCCTTCAATCATTTGATACCGCACCCCGATTCACATACTGTTAAACAAGTTTGTGAGACTTTTTCAAAAAAAAACCGCCGCTTTTTTTGAATTTTACGCTCCATTATCAAACATGATTTTCTTTCTTTAGCCGCACCAGATCTACCTGAATGCTGTCCTTCCTTTAGGTGGAGCACCGGCTCACGTTCCTGAACAGCAACGCCCCCATGTCGGTTCTCAAACGATTTCATCGATTCGACAACAGATGTAGATCCGAGCATTGCAGCAATGCATATCATTTATTATTTCCAATCCACAACACTAAAAAAACCTGTAAAAAGGGTTGCATACAACCATTGGTTATATACAACCCTTTTTACGGGGCTATTAAAGACAGCCCCGAGAATGCTTTTAAGCTAATTATTTTTAATAATCAAAATGATAGGTGACGTGACGCTGAGTATTAGAAACCTGGCACAAGGATTGCTTGAATATAAAATAATGGCACAAATTGTCTGTTGCCTATGAGTTGTTTGACATCGAACACTAAATCCTGTCCATAACGCCACACGTCAAATCACGACAGCACAGTTTATTGCGTTGCGTTGGCGTCCAGTCCTCGAAATGAGCCCTTCGAGGATTTGCTCCGGAGCTCACTCGACCTACTCGGACTCACCAAAAGAAGTATTATCATACCCCCTTCAAAAACAATCACGGCGCTGGAGAACCCCACCAGTGCTTAAAAAAGAAAGCATTTTATCAGTCACGACTCTCACAACCACGAAAGAACAGGCAGGCTGCCTGCGAAGGAAAAGATTTAAAAAGTAGCTATAACAATAAGTTAAAGACAGGAGTAGCAAAATGAAGAAGAATGTTTTTATAACGATGCTCATACTTTTTGGATTGGCCTTGTTTTCGGGCTGCGCCCCTATGATGCACACATGGCCAGATCAGGAAAGAAGTGCAGAGAACAAAATAATTGTAATCCAGGAGGAGATTGGGGATGGGCTGAAAACAAGCGCGCTCAGCCTTGATCAGTCCCAGATGTTTTTAACGGCACTACAGGTTATACGAACAGACTATATCGAGCTAAGAGACAAAATTGTCTATCAGGAAGAATGGGACAGCCTTCATAGAAGACTTGATATGCTTGGAGAAGATATAAACAGGGCGCTTACCCGGACCATAAAAATTGAAGACCCAAGGAATGGGGACACGATTGTCACACTCCAAAGAAGAATTGATGATGGAAGAATCAGCAGGCGCTTACCTCAGACAGAGGAAAGAGAATTTCAGGCCAGATTAGACTCCATTCGGAGAGAATATTTACGGGTCACGGAGGGAGGCAGGCCCGCTACGTACGAAGAAAGAGCCGACATCTCCCGTCGGCTTGAGTCCTTGGCAATGGATATAGACAGGTTCCGGTAGGATTTTCTAGAAAAATCGTATCGAGTGGACGGAAATCAATGCCGGTGGCCAAAACTGCACCTCAACAGGAGGTGCGAAATGGGTGGTTAAAAGTCTGATGCAAAGTAAGAAGCATTATCTCTCTTCCTGGTTGCATTATCGCCTCTCCGGGTAACGGGGCCATCAAGGGCGCAACGCTCAAGATATATTCAAGGTAACCACACGGCATGTATTCGACCCTCAAGGATCAAAGCAGCGAGGATTTGCTTGCTTTCTTCAAGACGTAGGCAACTAAGAGAAACAGGATACCCCCTGAAGTTCTTATTACCAGGCTGGTCAAAAATTACGCTGTTAACTGTGGCTAAAAGTCTCAGCAGTCATATCGAAATCTTAAAGGAGGAAATACCATGAAACCCAGTACGAAGGATCAGGCGGAAGGCACATTTCACGAAGTGAAGGGTAAGATCAAGGAGATCGCAGGAAAACTAAGCGATAATCCACAGTTGGAAGATGAAGGTTCCGGTGAAAAGATGGCCGGAAAAGTTCAGGAAAAAATCGGCCAGGTCAAGAAGGTTTTGGGGAAGTAGTGAGAGCGGCGTGTCCTTGAGCCCCGACTGCGGATGCATGACACACCACAACCATGACACAACCATGACCTTAGTCTAAAGCCCTTCGAAGTAAAAGAGTTCAAATGTAACTGTAATATTAAATGCCGTGACCGGCATAAGGAACCGTAACAAAATAACGGAACGGATACACAAAAGACCAGGATAAAAAGGAGCCAATCTATGCCATTGATTCAATTAGTGATTGTTTTAGTTGTTGTTGGGGTAATACTATGGGTGATTAACAGCTATATTCCGATGCAGAGTACCATAAAGAAAATCTTGAATGTGGTAGTGGTTATTGTGGTGATTATATGGCTACTGAGTGTCTTCGGACTCATAGGAGACCTCTCAACGATTCGTATCGGGAAGTGAAGGGTCTGAAAATACTCTTAATGGAATTTAAACCGGAGCACTTACAAGAATGCCGTCACAATGACGGGTCAGGGCACGGGGTTCTGGCCGAGAGGTGGTAGCAACCGCCCGTGGAAGTGACGGCGGTGGAGCTCGAAGAGCGCTGATTGGCGGTCGATGGGCGAGAGCTTCGGTAGCGTTGACACAGGGGGAAAAGGAGCAACGGGGGGCCGATGCACGG
>JANMTN010000223.1:0-3164 GCA_031390685.1 Desulfobulbaceae bacterium | reverse complement strand
GTGGTCGAAGCCTTCACCGATAAGGCGTCCGGTAGCCAGAAGTACCCGCGGAGCCGAATCATCCAGTGCGGTAAGCTGTGCGAGTATGCCGGCACGCTCTTTCTTCGACAGCCGTCCGTGGAGTAAAAAGAAGTTTTCAATGTCATTGCCGATAGCTTCGCGCAGCAACTGCAGGTGTTCGGTCCGTTCAGTCAGAACCAGAATTTTTCTGCCTTCCTGATATGCTGCAAGGATGTCCTTCGCAATACGTCGATTGCGGTTAACGTCGGTGGCAAGGATACGGAACAGATCCTGAATGCCGGAATTCGGAGGAAACTCCGGAGCCGAGCTGTATTGTGGCCAAACCTCAAGTTGAACTTGGGTGTTTTTCGGCCGTGCAGCGCTCAGACGGATCGGTCCGCACTGCATGAAAATGATTGGCTGATGACCGTCACGGCGGATCGGGGTGGCGGTCAGTCCAACGACATATTTTGATTTGGTCTGCTTGAGTATCTCCTCGAAAGAAAAGGCTGACACATGGTGACACTCGTCCACAATGATCTGGCCGTACTCATCCAGCAGTTTTGGCAGCTCTTCGAGCCGTGAAAGGGACTGCATGACAGCGACATCGATCTTTCCCGTAGGTTTATGTTTACCCCCGCCGATCTGACCTGGCATGTCTTTCGAAAGTTCTAGAAATGTGTTCAGGCGCTCTTTCCACTGCCGGAGCAATTCGGTACGATGTACCAAAATCAGGGTGCTTATCTTTCTTCGGGCAATCAATGATGCGGCTATGACAGTCTTCCCAAAGGCAGTCGGTGCGCACAAGACGCCAACTTCTTGTTTCAGCATCGCCCTGACTGCTGCCTTTTGATCTTTTCGCAGCTCGCCGGTGAACTTGACAGCCACTTTGCATCCTGTTAGCCGCTCATCACGAATCTCCGGCCGGATGTCATTTTTCTTCAGAAGTTCCAGTACGGCATCCAGACAGCCTCGGGGCAGACCGATATACAGTGGGAAATTTTCCGCGCAGCCTATGACAGGTGGCTTATTCCAGACCGGCATGCGCATGGTCTGGGCCTTGTAGAATTCTGGGTTCTGAAAAGCCGCCAGCCTGATCAGGCGGTTCAGCAGCGGCTGAGGTAGATCTGCCTTGGCGACGAAGATCAGGTTGGCCAGTACCAGTGTGAGCGATTCCGGCAGGGGGCCGGAGATCCGGCTGGAAACGGGAGTCCTCCGATTCCATGGCTCCCGCTCATGCTCTTCAGCGACAAAGGCTACATCCAGCGGATGCCTACCGCCGGTAGCACGAAGGATGGCGCTTTCCAGTTCCAAACTGGGTAGAAGCCGGATCGATGTCAAAAATGTCCACTGATCTTTATAAGGAGAAAAATTCTCATCGACAAAGACACTGCCTCCTTGCTCGCGGGGCTGTTTCTGTAAAGGGAGTGCGATTAAATTGCCAAACCCGCCCTTGGGGAGGGTGTCTTGATTGGGAAATAGTCGGTCATAGCTGGAGAGGGAAAGCTGTCTGGTGCGGTCACATGTGTGGCTGATCAGTGCCGCGCCCAGTTGTCTCGCGGCACGGGCTTGCACCGGAGCGGCAAAAAAGATCCAGACATGTGCCCCATTTCCAGAGCGAGAAACTTCCAACGCTGCTGGAATGTCCAACTCCCGACACGACTGCATGAAGGCCTTGGCATCATCGCGCCAGTCGGCTTCATCAAAGTCTGCCGCCAGGAAATAACAGCTGTCATCGGTGAGAAGCGGATAGACACCAACGGTATGTTGCCCTGCCAGGTGGCGGTAAATCACCTGATCTGTGACCGGCAGCAACAGTCGCTGGTCGCAATCACCGCATTTGATGCGGGGTTTTCTACAGACTCCGGGCCGCCACTCGTTGCCGCAGGCTGGAGAGTAGCCCGCCTTTCCCTTGACCGACTCCCAGCGAAGCGGGTAAACATCAGTCCGCCCGCGAAACAGACGGCGGAAGAGTGCGATCTTGTCATTGGTGGAAAATTGTGGAATTGTTGTTTCAGGAGGTGCCGGATTTGATTCCGTCACCGGGGCTGGTTCTGCTTGCCACTGAATGCCGTGCTTGGTGAGCAGTGCTTTGAGGCAGGCGTTTTCCTCACGCAACTGTTGCAACTCAGTGCAATCTACCGAGTCTGATGGCGCGGGTTTTGTGGTGAGGTTGTCGCAAGGTTGGTCATTCAGATGCGGCAAGTTCATCCTCTCAGGAGATAAACTGGTTGGTTCATTGTTCCTTCAATTTCATGAAATCCCTTTGGTACTTATAAGAAAAGACAAGTTATTTTTCGCCATAATATAGCTTATCCCTTCTTCCGTGGAATCAAAACCATCAGTTATCCGCGATCACTCAATTTGTGGTCGGTCTCAAAGCCAATTACAATGAAAGCATCCTTTTCTCGATACCCGTGACAGCGTATTTTTTCTGATGCCCTGAACTTGTAGGTTTTTAGGTTTCGGTAGGTTCTCGAAATAACTCCATCATATTCTTTATAGTCAAGCCCTCTGTCAGCAATGATCTGATCCCAGGTCAATTCTTCAAATTTCCTGAATGTGTCAATGAAAAGAGATCGTTCAGCTGATTGAATCCCAGAAAAACCCATTTTCTCATTAACCTTCGAAAAATCAAGTTTGCCTTCTGAAAATCGTGCATTTAGATATGATTCAAAAGAAATTTGATCTTTAGCCCAAAGATGATCCGTAAGTTTGCCTGAACAAGTCAGATTCAATATCGGAACATTTATTCCATTTCGAATGATATTCAACGGGTCTGAAGAAGCAGCTGATGAAATAAAGGAAACAATAGACTTGTCTCGCTCGCAGGCCTCCGCTGGCGAACTGCCCCAGATGTCAGCCCCATCGAGTAGGTATGTGGAGTCAGGGTCCTGTTTGCTTTCGGAATCCCAGAATGGCTCTTTGGTAAGGTCGGCGATTGCTGATTTTAAACGACGAACTTCGTCGGATTTTCTAAATGCATTATTGATAAGAAACGAGTGCAGAGTGCTTGTCGGCGTGATCATTTTGTTCCAAACATCGCTTTTCTTGAGCAGCAGAGTTGAAAATCCATGCATTTCCTTAAGTACACCAACAAAAGGAAGAAGACCGTTACGGAGAAACACATATTGATCGGTAAATTGGCCTGTCAATGAAAGTTC
>JANMTN010000213.1:0-19773 GCA_031390685.1 Desulfobulbaceae bacterium | reverse complement strand
GTCGATAGAGATCTTTCTCCCCATATTCCAGTTTGGATGGGCAAGGGCCTGATCAGGGGTGACCTGCTTGAGCTCTTCAGCTTTTTTGTGCAGAAACGGGCCACCAGAGGCAGTAAGAATAATCTTGGCCACATCCTCCTTTCGTCCAGCCTCCAAGGCCTGAAAAATAGCACTGTGCTCCGAGTCCACCGGCAGGAGCCGAATCCCCTTGCGCCGGGCTGCAGCCATAACCAGTTTACCGGCCATGACCAGGGTTTCCTTGTTGGCAAGCCCGATGTCTTTCCCGGCCTCGATAGCAGCCAGAGTCGGCAGCAATCCAGCGGCGCCGACAATGGCCGAAATGATCATGGTCGCTGCATCAAGGGTCGCCACCTGAATAGTGCCCTCTGTTCCCCAAACAATCCGTCCATGATAGCTCGCAGGCAAAAGAGCCTTGAGTAAACCGGCATGCTCCTCATCAAGCACCGAAACCAGTTCCGGAGAGAATTCCAACACCTGCCGGCTTAACAGATCAACATTCCTGCCGGCTGCAAGCCCGGCTATGGCATACTGACCAGAAAACTGCCTGACCACATCGAGTACCCCTGTGCCAATGGAACCGGTTGATCCCAAAAGTGCCAGAACCTTCATGGGGTCACCACGGAGACACCCTGATAATACACAAGCAACAGGTAATAGAGAACAGGAGCGGCAAAGAGAAGAGAATCCACCCGATCAAGAACACCGCCATGGCCACCTAACAGGGTGCCTGAATCCTTAGCGCCTGTTGCCCTTTTGATAATAGACTCAGTAAGATCACCGACAATCCCGACACCTGCCAGAAAGATTGTCGCTGGCACCAGAAAAAACCAGCTCACCTGTAACCGCAGCAACAGGGTCATAAGCACCGCCATAACAACACCAGCCGCAAGCCCGCCGATTGCCCCCTCCACGGTTTTATTGGGACTTACCCGCGGACAGAGCTTATGTTTCCCCAAGGCTCGACCGCTGTAATAAGCACCTGAATCCGACCCGGCAGTAATCGCCGTCAGCACCAGAATCCAAGCACTTCCCGCTGGCAGTTGATAGAGCAACACCAGATGCGCCCCCAAAAATCCGACATAACTCACGCCAAAGAAAGCACGACTGAAAAACAGCAATGCGTCTTGCAACTGGCTGTAACGATAAAGGATATAACCGGTCAACAGAAGAAGAGAAAGGAGGAGACCGCCAGTAAGTCCAAGAGACGGAACCAACCCGATGCACAAGGTGGGAAGGAGCGCCAGCACAGCAAAAAAAACTTGAAAAAGGGTCCGCCGTTCAGGAAAAACCATCCTGGAATATTCCTGGGCGCCAACCGAAATCACCAGGATCATAACCAGAAAAAATAACAGAAAAGGACCATAAAGAAGCAAGAGCAACCAACAGGCAGCAAGGGCCAGACCCGGAATCAATCGACTCATATTTTTTTCTGAGAGCACCGACCAGAAGCAGACAATCCGGCCAGAACCTTCATCCTGGAGTGCGCCGGATGTCCGGCATGGCGGTTAATCATTATGCAATTGAGCGCTGATCCTGCCAAAACGCCGCTCACGTTGCTGGAAATCAGCAATGGCCTGAAGAAAAGCATCGGTTCGAAAATCTGGCCACATCACATCGGTAAAATAGATCTCGCTGTATGATGCCTGCCAGAGTAAAAAATTTGACAGCCTGGCCTCGCCGCCAGTACGAATCAACAGATCAGGATCAACCATCCCGGCCGTATCCAGATAACTGCTGATCAACTGCTCATCTATTTCTCCGGCACTGAGAGTCCCGGCCATGCAATCGGCCGCGATCTTTCTCATCGCCCTGGTCAACTCAGAGCGTGAGCCATAACTCAAGGCAAGGTTAAGAACCAGTTTATCATTAAGCGCTGTCTCGACCCTGGCATGATCAAGCACCTCACGTACCTCCACCGGAAGTCGTTCCAGTTCACCAATACAGGTAAAGCGAATATTATTCTGTAACATCCTGGACAGTTCGGTCTGAACATAAGACTTCAGAAATGACATCAGGCCGCTGACTTCACTGGCAGGCCGTTTCCAGTTTTCCGAAGAAAAGGCATACAGGGTCAAGATCTCAACCCCAATCTTTCTGGCAGTCTCCACCACATCCCGAACCGATTCAACCCCAGCCTTATGTCCAAAAAGACGCGGCTGATGACGCCGCTGAGCCCATCGGCCATTTCCATCCATTACAATGGCCACATGACGAGGGATTCGTGCAGGATCAATAACAGGATGTTGAGACATAAAAATCAGCAGACCTTAAAGAACAAAGATGGCAGTAAAAAGATTTTATCCCTTGTACCATTAGAATATACCCGATGATCTCGTAAAAAGTCATCAAACCTCCATCACCTCTTTTTCCTTGGCAGCGGTAATCGTATCAATCAATTTCATGGAGATATCTGTCTTCTGTTGGGCCTCATCCTGAAGTTTGAACAGTTCATCCTCAGATATCTCTTTATCTTTTTTCTGTTTTTTCAGAAGTTCAATGGCCTCACGACGAATATTCCGCACAGCCACACGAATTTCTTCAGCAATCTTCTTGACCAGTTTCACCAGATCCTTCCTTCGTTCCTCGGTAAGCTGCGGAATAGAAAGACGTATCATCTTGCCATCATTGGCCGGGGTCAAGCCAACATCAGACTTGAGGATGGCCTTTTCGATTGCGGGCAGCATCTGGGGATCCCAGGGACTAATGACAATCATTCGGCTTTCAGGGATGGTCATGGAACCAACTTGATTCAAGGGCATGAGGCTGCCATACGCATTTACGGAGATCCCTTCCACCAAGGCAAGAGAGGCCCGACCAGTACGCACCTTTGACAACTCATGCCTCAAGGCCTCGATACTTTTCTCTATCTTGTCATCCATTTCCACTAACACATCACTCATCAACTTTTCTCCCGCTTAATATCGCTTGACACCTATTCCGTTATCAGCTCAAACTGTAACCAAGGTTCCCACTTGTTCTCCACAAATAGCCTTCAGAATATTCCCTGGTTTATTCATATTCAACACCAGAATTGGTTTTTTATCATCACGGGCCAGGGCGATACCGGCAGCATCCATAACCCGCAGCCCCTTCTGCAACACATCATCATAGGTCAAACGATCAAATTTAACAGCATCAGATGATCCAACTGGATCTTTATCATAGATACCATCAACCTTGGTGGCCTTGATCACGATATCAGCATCAATTTCCAGGGCCCTGAGCACCCCGGCTGAATCTGTAGTAAAATAAGGGTTACCAGTACCTCCGGCAAAAATAACAACCCGACCTTTCTCAAGATGCCGGGTGGCCCTGCGTCTGATATATGACTCACACACTGATGGCATGGGAATGGCCGACATCACTCTGGTAACAACCCCAACCCTCTCGAGGGCATCCTGCAGGGCCAGACTGTTAATAACCGTTGCCAGCATTCCCATATTATCAGCCGTGCTTCGATCCATTCCCTTGCTTGCCCCGGCAACACCCCTGAAGATATTGCCAGCGCCAATCACCACCCCGGGTTCAACACCCAGCGAAACAAGTTCTTTTATCTCACCCGCCACATAACTAATGACACTCGTATTAATACCAAAGGCATCTTCACCCATAAGGGCCTCACCACTCAGTTTCAGCAAAATTCTTTTATAGTGTATCTGCATGAAGAATTCCTTTGCATTCCGATAAATGCACGAAGAGAGATGGGAGAAGATGGAGGTCTTTCAAAAATAAGACCATTATCTAGAAGGAGGCTGATCAATAAAAGACCAAGCTTTTATTGATCAGAACAACATGACTCTTTATACACCAACTTGAAAACGGGAAAAACGCCTGATTGAAACATTTTCCCCCATTTTCCCGATAAGCTCGGTCAACATATCCTGAATACTCTTCTCGGGATTTTTAACGAATTGTTGTTCAAGCAAACAGATTTCCGAGAGATAGCGGTCAATCTTGCCCACAACCATTTTTTCAACTATATTGGCTGGTTTTCCAGAATCAAGGGCCTGCTGGACATAGATCTGACGTTCTCTTTCCACGATATCTGCCGGCACGTCATCTCTACTCAGCGAGACAGGATTGGCAGCGGCAATATGCATGGCAACATCACGGGCAAACTCGCGAAAAGCATCGGTTTTAGCAACGAAATCGGTTTCGCAGTTCAATTCTACCATAACCCCCAAGTTACCACCGGCATGGATATAGGCCTCAATAACACCTTCGCTGGTAGCACGTCCAGCGCGTTTAGCAGCAACTGCAAGTCCTTTCTGACGCAAAAAGTCAATGGCCTTTTCCATATCCCCGGCATTCTCGCTCAAGGCCTTTTTACAATCCATCATGCCGGCACCAGTTTTATCACGCAGGTCTTTCACCATCTGACTTGTAATGTTCACTATAAACCTCCTTATATTAAATCTTGAAGCATTATTTCAATTTCATTATTAACAGGACAAATTCCCTGAAACACAAGGGGATACAAATACCCATTCCTGATAAAGCAAAGGGGCGGTCAAGAGACAGCCCCTTCAAAAAACTAACAAAAATGGCCCCAATCAAGGAACCATTTTTATTTATTGTTCAGTTTCAACGACTTGTCCCATTTCCGAACCAGCATCACCCATGGCAGCAGCCAGCGCGTCATCGGAGGCAGCATCACCATCAAGTCTCGCCTGACCCGCAAGAACAGCCTCGGCGATACAAGAAACCACGAGCCTGAGAGAGCGCAAGGAGTCATCATTGCCAGGAATCATGAAGTCGATGCCATCCGGATCACAGTTGGTATCCGCAAGGGCGACAACAGGAATATTCAATTTTTGAGCCTCACTAACCGCAATGGACTCTTTTTTAGGATCAACGATAAAAAGAACTGTAGGCAATTTTCTCATATTCTTGATACCACCGACATTACGCTCCAACTTAGTCCTTTCTTTTTCCATGAGACCAATCTCTTTTTTAGGAAAACGATTAATAGAACCATCTTCCTGCATGCCCTCGATCAATTTCAGGCGATCAACACTATTTTTAATAGTCTGAAAATTTGTCATCATTCCGCCAAGCCAACGATGATCAACATAGTACATATTACATCGCTTGGCCTCTTCTTGAACAATAACCTGAGCCTGCCTTTTTGTTCCAACAAACAGAACCGATCCCCCGCGAGCAATTTCCTTGCTGAGGAAATCACAAGCAGTATCAAACATGCGTTTGGTCTTATCAAGATTAATAATATAGATGCCGTTGCGTGGCCCATAGATATAGGGTTTCATCTTTGGATTCCAACGACGTGTCTGATGACCAAAATGCAAACCGGCCTGAAGCATCTCTTTAACTGTAGCAAATGACATTTTTATCTCCGTTTTCTGGTTTAACCTCCACCCCCAATTTATTACTTTTGAACCTTTTATAAGGCCCACTGTAACACCAGGAACAGCAAGGGGTGTGTGTATTTTACTCCATTTCTCAATCAAATATTAACTTGATCAGACTCATTGCGAGACTCGTCGTCGCTCACTTGCCTTCACACTTTCAACTTGATTTAAAAATGGAATTACTTCCCTTCTCCTCTATTGCAACTTCCTTAAACATATCCATAAACACAAAACATTAATAATTACCATGAGAGACTTCTTTTTGCAACTTATCAAAATCACAATCAAGAATCTCAATAAAAAAATACAAAAAAATTAGCGCCGCTCCAAAGACGACTTCCCTGTTAAAAACAACTTCAACCAATCAAAACCAAAAAGCAGCAAGGCAACATCATCTGCCTGAATACTTCTTTTTTGCTCTCTCGAAAGACGAAACTGATCCAACATATTTTTTCTGAGCACCAGTGCCCTGAAGCCATCAACATCATAACAAACCATAAATGCCATTTGTTGTTTAGGCCCCCCACTCCCCTCACCTTTCCACGGATTCGTCGCGAAAAGCGTGTCAATCTCAGCCCAACGGTCATTCATCATATTATATTCAACAAGGTTCTGCTCTCGTATCCATTGTATAACAGAATAAAAATTATTCTCTTGATGACCCAAGCAGTAACCATGATCCGTTAAAAAATAATAATCCTGGCAACGACCACGAGCCAACGTTCTATCAACTGCTCGCTCAAGCGGATAAGTGCGGCAGGCAGATGGTCGGCCATGATAAACCAAGCACCCATCTTCCCCCAGAAAGGGACATGACTTCTTTTCATTATCAGTGAGTTTCAACATAACAGCGGGAAAATACGGATGGCTTCCCTTAACAAGTCGTGTATGCTGACGCATGAACGTCTCAGAATCTATCTGCAAACAATTTTTCAAGCGAACAATGTCATAAGGGTAGAGAAACATATCAACATTTTTACAACAGGACATGAAACATTCAACCCCAGCATGACATGAAAACTGAAATTTCTCTGCCCCCAATGGTACCATATCCTCAGGAAATTCTTTATTAATGTTCATCTCTTTTTTAAGCAAAGGATCATCGAAAAATTGTCACAAAAATGTACCACCATAAAAAAAAGCTGACATGAAAAAATCCATGTCAGCTTTTCAATTTTTCTTTTCCGCAGTTATTTATTATACATTAAAGCAACTGTTAGAAGTTATCAAAAACTTTTTTTCAAACCACAACGACCAGAACTAACTATCTGCTTTTACACCAATATCTTCTTGATAGCCAACCAGTTCAAGGATAGCCATTGCGGCAGCATCTCCTTGACGAACACCAGTTTGAATAATCCGGGTATATCCGCCATTCCGATCAACAAATTGCAATTGAATGACATCAAAAAGTTTTGCCACAACATCTTTACTACGAATAAAACTCAAAGCCTGCCGCCTTGCATGCAAATCCCCTTTTTTAGCAAGAGTAATCATCTTGTCGGCAAGACGACGAGCCTCTTTAGCCTTAGGTGTTGTCGTAACAATACGCTCATGCTCAAAAAGGGAGGTCACCATATTTCTAAACATCGCCTCTCGATGAGAAGTGGTACGTCCAAGTTTTCTTCCTGATTTTCTGTGTCTCATTGGTTCTTCCTCAACTTCTGTTGATGATATAAATCAACTATTTTCAGTAAAATATAATGTCTATTCAAAACGCCTAATCGAGCTCTTCGGACTTCTTAACAATCTCTGGTGCCGTCCAGTTGTCAAACTTAAGCCCAAGAGTAAGACCTCTCTCTGAAAGTAACGCCTTAATTTCATTTAAAGATTTACGTCCAAAGTTTTTTGTCTTCAGCATTTCTTGATCAGTTTTCTGACACAACTCACCAATAAAATTTATATCGGCATTTTTCAGACAATTAGCTGAACGGACAGAAAGTTCCAAATCTTCAACCGGTTGATTCAAAAACTCATTTTCCGGATTATCTTCATCCTCACCCACAACTGTTTCAGGTTCAGCAGTTCCTTCATCAAAATTGATAAAAATTGTCATCTGCTCCTTGAGAATTTTTGCTGCAAAGGCTAAAGCGTTCTCTGGTTTGACACTCCCATCAGTCTCAATCTCAATGGTCAACTTATCATAATCGGTCTGCTGTCCAACACGTGCCTGAGATACAATATATTGAATCTGTCTGACAGGAGTAAAAATAGCATCTACAGGTATCTGACCAATGGTAAGATTTTCCTTAGACTGTCTTTCAGCGGGTTGATACCCCTTACCCCATTCAACCGTTAATTCAGCATGGAAATGAGTTTTTCCCGTCAAGGTACAGAGCAGTTGATCACCATTCATAACCTCCACAAAAGAAGAACCCTTAATATCTGCGGCTGTTACTGGACCAGGACCAGTTTTATCGATAATAACTGTCTGGGAATCCGCCTTATTCAGTTTCAGTCGAACCTGCTTAAGGTTGAGAATAATTTCACTGACATCTTCAACAACATCCTTCATGGCGGTAAATTCATGAAGGGCACCATCAATCTTAATGGTTGTAATTGCTGCACCTTGGATCGATGAAAGCAAAATACGACGAAGAGAATTACCTATCGTCGATGCAAACCCTCTCTCCAAAGGCTGGCAAACAAACTTACCATAATTCTCAGTATGTTTAGCCTTATCCACCTCTAATTTTTCAGGTTGAATCAGCTGACGCCAATTACGATAAAATGGAATTTTTTCTTCAGCAGTTTGGGTCATATAATTCCTTCTCTGCATATCAATCATCTTATAAAAACGTTCCTATGGCGAAAAAAACCATACAGTCACCCTATGATACAGGTCAGGCTGTTAAGAACGCGTTATGAATATATCCAGATAGATACATATTTAAGTATAAAACCAAATGTATCTATTTGGAAAATCAACGTCAGTTATTTGGAGTAAAGCTCAACAATAAGGTGTTCTTGGATTGGCATGGTCAGCTCTTCACGATTAGGAAGAGCCTTGACTGTGGCCCTGAAATTATCCTTATCAAGTTCTAACCAACTGGGAACTCCACGACGAGCAACAGCCACCAGATTTTCCATGATAAAGGAATTCTTTCTGCTTTTTTCCTTCACCGAAATCTCATCCCCGGCTCCAACAAGAAAAGAAGGGATATTAACCTTTTTCCCATTCACCAAAATATGACTATGCAAAACAAACTGCCTGGCTTGATTTCTTGACGATGCCAAGCCAATACGAAATATTGTATTATCTAATCTTCTCTCAAGGTTAACCAATAAATTTTCACCGGTAACACCTTTTTGTTGATCTGCCTTATGGAAACAAATACGGAACTGACCCTCAAGCACACCATACATGTTTTTAACTTTTTGTTTCTCTCTTAGCTGGAGCGCATAATCAGAAACTTTTTTAAAACGCGCCTGTCCGTGCTGTCCAGGACCAAAAGCCCGCCGTTCGAACGCACACTTGTCCGAATAACACCGGTCTCCCTTTAAGTATAACTTAAGGTTTTCACGCCTACAACGACGACATGCCGCACCTATATCTCTTGCCACTTAGTCCTCCATCCACTTTTCTATGATTCTATTATTTACAATTATAACGTCATTCAAGATCAAACACGACGACGTTTTGGAGGTTTACAACCATTATGGGGAACAGGAGTAATATCGCATATACGGGTTACCTCAAAGCCAGTAGTCGCCAAGGCCCGTAAAGCAGCCTCTCGTCCCGGCCCAGGGCCTTTCACTTTAACCTCAACTTTTCGCATTCCATGATCCGCAGCCTTTTGACTTGCTTCGGCAATTGCATTTTGAGCTGCAAAAGGAGTACTTTTCCGAGATCCCTTAAACCCTAAAATTCCCGCACTGCACCAAGAAATAACATTGCCTTGTGTGTCTGATATGGTAACGATAGTATTATTAAACGTTGAATAAATAAAAACAATACCTTCGGGAATATTCTTTTTTACCTTTTTTTTGTTGCGTGCAGAAGCACGTTTCGCACCGGCCATTGTATTACCTTTTCATTATTAATTATTTACGGCGAGCTGCTGCTCCACGACGTGGACCCTTGCAGGTTCTGGCGTTTGTTTTCGTTTTTTGGCCTCGACAAGGAAGATTCATCCGATGTCGCCTGCCACGATAACAGCCCAAATCCATAAGTCTTTTGATATCCATAGAGACCTCACGCCTTCGATCTCCTTCTACCGTATACTCATCTTCAATAATTTTTCGGATACGGCTAACATCGTCACCGCTCAGATCATCACTATTCATTGTATATGGCAGATCAGCCCTGGCAAGTATCTGCCTGGCAGAAGTGAGCCCTATACCATGTATATAAGTAAGTGCACGATCCATATGTTTATTTTTCGGAAGGTCAACTCCTGATAAACGTGCCAAAATTGTATCTCCTTAAGAAGGTCGTATTATAATTATCAATAAAACTATTTAAAATTAAGGGAAGGAATCAACCCTGACGTTGTTTGTGCTTTTTAAGCTTACAAGACACTCTAACAACCCCATTGCGCTTGAATATCTTGCAATCACTACACATTTTTTTAACTGATGCCCGTACTTTCATAATATTAAATCCCTCTATTTATTCTTTTTACCACCCTTAGCCCTGAACGTAACTCTACCACGGGACAGGTCATAAGGGGATAGTTCTATTGTCACCCGATCTCCAGGTAATATCTTAATAAAATGCATCCGCATCTTACCAGATATATGCGCTAAAACCTTATGTCCATTATCCAGCTCTACACGAAACATTGCATTAGGCAGAGGTTCAACGATTGTGCCTTCGACCTCTATGGCCTCTTCTTTTGCCATCTTCACTCCTGGATATCTATAAATTCAAACCAAAAAGTTAAAAATATAATACACCTCTACGAAAAAGAGAAGCATTATTTTTTTATCACTTCAAAGTTTTCCCGAGAGCTCAGCACCAAAGGACCATCCAAGGTAGCAGCTACTGAATGTTCAAAATGGGCAGAACACTTCATGTCAGCTGTAATAACAGTCCAGCCATCCTTGAGGACTGAAACCTTATGCGTCCCCATGTTAACCATGGGCTCAATGGCCAGAACCATCCCTGCCACTATACGCGGCGATCTAACATTTTGTACATAATTTGGAATTTCGGGGGGTTCATGCAAAGAAGTCCCAATCCCATGGCCAACAAACTGGCGAACCACTGAAAAGCCATTAACCTCTACGTGCTCTTGAACAACCCTTGATATGTCAGATATTCTATTCCCAACTCGCACTTGATCAATTGCAAGTAACAGCGAATTCTCAGTAACCTGAAGCAACTTTATTGTATCACTCGCAATACTATTTACAGGTATGGTAAGCGCTGAATCACCGAAATAACCTTTGAAGCAAACGCCAAAATCAATTGAGACGATATCTCCCTTGATTAGTTTCCTCTTACGCGTTGGTATGCCATGAACAACCTCTTCATTCAATGAAACACACAAACAACCAGGGAAACCTCTGTAGCCTTTGAAGGCTGGTTTGGCTTTTCGTTTGAGGCATAACTCCTCTGCCATTCTGTCTAGTTCGAACGTTGTGATACCGGGCTCTACCACCCCTTGTAACATAGAGAGAACTTCCGCTACAATTTGGTTGGCTTCCAGCATGTAACGAATTTCCTCTGGGCTTTTTATGATAATTGACTTAGCCCCATAAACACTTGCAGCTGTAATCAATTCTACTGTCGACCGCGAATTTTACCGGCTTTCATAAATCCTTCATAATTCCGCATAACAAGATGGGATTCTATCTGTGACATTGTATCAATTGCTACACCTACCACAATAAGAAGGGCTGTCCCGCCAAAATAAAAAGGAAGATTAAATTTTGAAATCAGCAAGGTTGGCAATACACTGACAACACTGAGATAGATTGAACCTACAACTGTTAATCTGGTCAACGCCTTATCTATAAACTCAGCGGTCTTCTTACCCGGTCGAATCCCTGGAATAAAACCACCATTCTTTTTCAGATTCTCTGCGACATCATCTGGCTTGAAGGTAACAGCCGTATAAAAAAAACAAAAGAAAACAATCATACCCACAAAAAGGATATAATAATAAATAGTTCCGGGAGATAGGGCAGCTGAAACCTGTTGAACCCAGTCAATCTGAATAAAGCTACCAATAGTAGCTGGAAACATCATGATTGATGAGGCAAAAATAGGTGGAATTACACCAGCAATATTAATCTTTAGCGGGAGATGAGAACTTTGACCACCATAAACCTTTCTTCCGACTACACGTTTTGCATATTGGATAGGTATCCGCCGCTGGGCAGTTTCAAAAAAAACAATAAAACCAACGACAGCAATCATAAAAACTAAAATAAACGGAATAAAAAACAGTGCAATCTCTCCGGCTTTTACAAGTTGAATGGAATTAGCCACGGCGGCAGGACCACTCGCAACAATGCCCGCAAAAATAATCAAAGACATTCCATTGCCGATACCACGCTCGGTCATCTGTTCACCAAGCCACATAATAAAAGCGGTTCCTGATGTCAAAGTGAGCATGGTCATCAGTTTAAACTGCAGGCCAGGTACAAGAACGATGACCTCTCCACCTGGACCAGTCATACCTTCAAGTCCGGCACTGATAAAAAGTCCCTGAATTATACTCAAGCCCACAGTACCATAACGGGTATACTGTGTAATCTTTCTTCTTCCCGACTCACCCTCTTTTGACAGGGCCTCAAGCTGGGGAACGACAACCGTCAGGAGTTGAATAATAATAGAGGCACTGATATATGGCATGATACCAAGTGCAAATATTGAAAAATTTGACAAGGCACCACCAGAGAACATGTTAAACATACCAAATAACGAACCAGCATGTTGCTGAAAAAAGGCGGCAACCGCCTCGCCATTAATTCCTGGCGTTGGTATTTGCACCCCCATTCGATATACAGCGAGCATGGCGAGAGTAAAAAAAATTCTCTTCCGCAGTTCGGGGATGTTGGCAGCTCTTTGCAATCCACTCATTAATTTTAACCTGTACTCTGTCTAATATTACAGCACTCAATGATAAAGAAAGATATCCGTATCAACCAGAAACAGCTATTCCACTTCAATAACTTTTCCACCTACAGCTTCTATTTTGACCTTGGCCGCAGTGCTTATCTTATCAACATTGACCGTAATCGCATGGGCAATTTCCCCATTGGCAAGTACCTTAATTGGTTGATTTTTTTTTGCCATCCCCGCACCAATAAGCATCTCGGCGGATACATCACTACCGGCATCAAACTGATTTAATTGAGAAAGAGAAACAATGGCATATTCAACCTTGAATTTATTATGAAAACCACGTTTCGGCAAGCGACGTTGCAAAGGCATCTGACCACCCTCAAATCCAGGACGAATAACTGATCCTGAGCGAGAATTTGCACCTTTATGGCCTCTAGTGGCAGTTTTACCTCGCCCTGACCCTTGACCTCTACCCACACGTTTTCTCTTGCGGTTTGCCCCTATATTCGGCGAAAGATTTGCTAATGTTATCATTTCAGTTCTCCTCAACTCGAACGAGATGGCCAACCTTATTCAGCATCCCCCTTATTTCAGGGGTATTCTTGCGGGTTGTAGTTTTCTGCATCTTGGTCAACCCCAAACCAGTCAGAGTGGCCCTGATTTTTTTAGTACTGCCAATACCACTCTTGACCAAAGTATATGTTATTGTCTCGGCCATTTTACTACCTTTTTTAGTTCAAATAATATAAAAAAGCACACCTCTTCATAGACTCTATTACCTGAAAGAGAATGTGCTCCAGTTATGCGAATATTTCTTCTACAGTCTTCCCACGTAACTTTGCAATACTTTGTACTGAACGCAACGTTCTCAAACCACTCAATGTCGCCTTAACCATATTATGTGGGTTATTGGAACCCAGACATTTAGTAAGAATATTCGTAACACCAGCGGCTTCCAAAACGGCACGAACAGGGCCACCAGCAATGACACCTGTACCCTCGGATGCAGGCTTTAAGAGAACTCTACCAGCACCATAGTGACCAATAATAGTATGAGGAATTGAGAATTCAGTCAAAGAAACAGCGACCATATCCTTTTTTGCCTGCTCAACACCTTTTCGAATAGCATCAGGCACTTGATTAGCCTTCCCCAAACCATATCCAACTTTACCTTTACCGTCTCCTACAACGACAATAGCACTAAAGCTGAATCTCCGGCCACCTTTAACAACTTTAGCAACCCTGTTGATAAAAACAATCTTTTCAATCAGTTCCTCAGGAGTTTCACTCTTGGAACGTTTAAAATCAGACAAGGGACACCCCCCTAAAATACAAGTTCATTAAAATTGAAGCCCGCCTTTACGAGCCCCATCGGAAACTGCCTTTATACGACCATGGTAAATAAATCCCCCACGATCAAAAACAACTTTTTCAATACCAGCTGCTTTTGCGCGTTCAGCAAGTAGTTCTCCAACTTTTTCCGCTGCGCTGGTTTTCCCTTTCAGTTCACCTATATCAAATGCCTTATCAACTGTTGACATGAAGGCAAGTGTTTTACCTATACTATCGTCAATAATTTGAGCATAAATATGTTTACTACTCTTAAAGACTCTAAGACGGGGCCGATCACTTGTACCGGTAATTTTTTTTCGGATACGACTTACCCGCTTTGCCCGCGCTGTGACCTTAGCATTTGTCCTAGCCATTTTTATTTACCATGTTTACTTTTATTAAAGGAACCGTAACGATCAAGAATTACGGAAGTTTACTTTTTGCCGGCAGACTTACCAACCTTACGCACAATGTGTTCATCTGCATAGCGAATTCCTTTCCCTTTATACGGTTCTGGTTTCCGAATACTACGAATTTTAGAAGCGGTAAGACCTAGCAATTCTTTATCAATAGATTCTAAGTTAATTTTGGTATTATTTTCTACACTCGCAGTAATTCCCTCAGGTAGAATAAAATCAACCGGATTTGAGTACCCAACATTCAAAGTCAGGGTATTACCCGTGACACTAGCTTTATACCCAACACCCTCAACAAGCATTATTTTTTTAAAACCTTGATCAACACCAACAACCATATTGTTAATCAAACTACGAAATAATCCTCGAAACGCACTCGCCTTACTGCTCTCCTCATGCGTATCAATCAAGAGCTCATTGGCCTGTTGCACAATCTTTATTTCATGACGAACAATTCGTTCAAGTGTTCCCTTGCCACCTTTTACCAATACATGCTGACCATCAATATTGATTGTCACGCCAACAGGCACAGGGATGGGTTGTTTTCCAATACGAGACATATTTCCCTCCGTTATTTTGTGGATTTGTTACCAAACCTCACAAAGTATCTCTCCACCTGTGTTGTTGGTTCGTGCGGTTTTATCCGTTACTATACCACTTGAAGTAGAGATTATGGCTATTCCTAACCCATCCAGAACTTTTGCAATGGCATCAGCCTTGGCATACTTTCTCAAACCAGGCTTACTGATACGTTTTATACCAACAATAACAGACTCATTGTTTGATCCATACTTCAGATCAATAGTCAAAGTACCCTGGACCCCTTCATTGGAAACATGATAGTCAGCAATAAAACCTTCCTCTTTTAGCACCTTAGCGATACTAACTTTTACGTTGGATTTAGGCATCTGCACACTATCAAATTTTACCATTACCGCATTTCTCAACCTGGTCAGCATATCTGCCAGGGGATCGCTCATGGACATGGCGAACTCTCCTTTTCTTCATCAAAATAAGATACAAAGACATCTAACATCATCAATACTTTTACCAGCTTGATTTTACAACACCTGTAATTTCACCATGAGATGCTAATCCACGAAAACATATCCTGCAAACTCCAAATTTTCTCAGAAACCCTCTTGGACGTCCGCATAATGGACATCTATTATAGTTTCTCACCTTGAATTTTGGCTCACGTTGTGCTTTTGCAATTAAGGATTTTTTGGCCAAAACAACCTCCAGTTACTAAACATTTTATATAATATAAAAAAACCAATACAATCTTATTTTCTGAATGGCATTCCCAAATATTTAAGTAGAGAACGGCCCTCTTGATCAGTTTGAGCTGAGGTTACAATAGTAATATTGAACCCTTTTACTTTATCAATTTTATCATAATCAATTTCAGGGAAAATTATATGCTCTTTAATCCCCATTGAATAATTGCCTCTTCCATCAAACCACTTTGGAGACAAACCTCGAAAATCTCTAACCCGCGGTAAGGCAATATTAACCAATTTACTAAAAAAATTAAACATGCGCTCTTCACGCAAAGTAACACAACAACCGATTGCGACCCCTTCTCTCAACTTGAAACCGGCAATCGATTTTTTAGCTCTGGTAATCACTGCGCGTTGTCCAGCAATCTTTGAAAGTTCTTCCACTGCACCTTCAATAATTTTAGGATTCTGTACAGCTTCACCAAGTCCCATATTAAGAACTATCTTCTTGATCTTAGGAACCTGCATAATATTAGAATATCCAAATTCTTCTTGCAAAGAAGGGACACATTTCTCATTATAAAAAACTTTCAGCGCACCCATTTATAACCTCTGTCTAACGTAAGCTTCTTGAAAACCTATGATTTAGCCTCAACGGATTCACCACAACTTTTACAAAAGCGAATTTTTGTACCATCTTCGAGTATCTTCTTTCCTACACGCCCAGTCTTGGTGCATCCTGGACAAATCAACTGAAGATTAGAGACATGAATAGGTGCCTCCTTCTCTATAATTTGCCCCTGCTGATTCAATTCTGCAGGCTTCTTATGCCGTTTAACCATATTGATACGTTCAACAACGGCCTTATCTTTATCTAAGATAACCCGTAAAATCTTGCCGACTCTACCTTTGTCTTTCCCTGTAATCACTTCAACCTGATCATTTTTTTTCAGATATGTTTTACCATGTGCCATTTTCAATACCGCCATTTTCAATACTTTTTTGCTCAATAAACTGTATGCCCATTGGATGACATGAAAAACACTAAAGAACTTCAGGTGCCAATGAAATAATTTTCATAAAGCCCTGATTACGCAACTCTCTGGCAACAGGCCCGAAAATTCGAGTACCAAGTGGCTCTCCACTTCCTGAAAGAATAACAGCAGCATTATCATCAAATTTAACCCAGGTATCGTCCATACGTTTCAATTCTTTGGCCGTACGGACAATAACAGCCTTCATGACATCGCCTTTTTTTACCTTAGCGTGAGGAATTGCCTCTTTAACGGCAACGATAATAACATCACCTATGGTGGCATATCGCTTTCGAGATCCACCAAGCACTCTCATACAAAGTACTTTTCTGGCCCCAGAATTATCGGCAACATTAAGTACTGTTTCAGTTTGTATCATAATTTCACCTGATTTTTCATCAGTTACAGATCACAGTATTTATATTATAAAAACCGGATATTATTAAACAGAACGTTCTAATATTGTTCTCAGACGCCAACGTTTTCTTTTACTTAATGGACGACATTCTTCAATCAGAACAAGATCACCAATTTTGCACAAATTTTCAGGATCATCAGCTATATATTTAACAGTTTTTTTAACAAACTTACCGTACAAGGGATGCTTGATTTTCCTTTCAACCTGAACGACAATACTTTTTTCCATCCTGTCACTTACAACAGAACCTGTTTTAGTCTTTTTTGATTTATTTATCTCACTCATAATCTTTTCAATTCGAGTTATAGGAAGCAGGATTTAATTTTAATTAAAAAATAATTTTATTTTAACTAACTGTAAGCTGAGTACGCAGAGTAAGAATTCTTGCTATATCTTTGCGTAACCCTAATGCCCGTGATGTATTTTCAAGAGGTCTGATCTTATGCTGAAATCCAAGCTTGGCAATTTCCTCTCTTAAATCCATTTCTTTTTTAGCAAGCTCCTCAGGGGACATCTTGCGAATATCAGCCATTTTCATATCATATCCCTCCGTGACACCACTTTAGTGGCAAATGGTAATTTATTGCCAGCCAAGGTTAAAGCACGTATTGCCAACTCTTCATCCACACCAGCAAGCTCAAACAGCATTCTACCAGGATGAATCTGGGCAGCCCAATATTCAGGACTTCCCTTACCCTTACCCATTCGTGTCTCAGCTGGCTTCTTGGTAATGGGCTTATCAGGAAAAACCCTGATCCAAACTTTACCACCACGTTTAATCTTTCTATTCACAGCAATTCGAGCAGCTTCAATCTGTCGCGCGCTCATCTTGCCGCAGTCAAGGGCTTTAAGACCATAATCTCCAAAAGAAAGAGATGACCCCCGAAATGCAACTCCTGTCAAACGACCCTTAAATACCTTCCTGTGAAGGACTTTTTTAGGACTTAACATCACTTACTCCATATAGAATAATTGAATTTTCAACGATCAAGAGATGAACACTTATCCAACTGCAGAATCAGCCTCGCTTAACACTTCACCGTTAAAAATCCATACTTTAACACCAATAATACCATATGTTGTGTTGGCTTCGCTCAGCGCATAATCAATATCAGCACGCAGTGTATGCAAAGGAACCCGCCCTTCTCTCATCCACTCACAACGTGACATCTCTGCCCCACCTAAACGACCTGAACAAGAAATCTTGATCCCTTTAACTCCAAATCGAAGCGCAGAGCTCACAGCTTTCTTCATTGCTCGACGAAAAGCTACCCTTCTCACAAGTTGACCGGCCACATTATCCGCTATCAACTTGGCATCAGCCTCTGGCCTGCGAATTTCCTGAATTTCAATAACAACATTTCGCTTGATCTGCTTCTCGAGGTCTTTTTTCAAGATCTCAATCTCAGCCCCTTTTTTTCCAATTATAATTCCAGGCCGGGCAGTAAAAAGCTTAACTCGTACTTTTTCACCTGTCCGCTCAAGAATCACCTTGGAAAGGCTTGCATGTCCAAGCCGTTGCTTGAAGAATTTTCTAATTTTCTGGTCTTCAATGAGATAATTCGCATAATTTTTATCTGCATACCAAATAGAATCCCATGTCCGGGTTATATTAAGTCTCATTCCCAATGGATTAACTTTCTGCCCCAAAACAATCCTCCATCAAAATACTTCGCTCATTAAATGAAAAAATGTAAATTATACTCACGCCCAAAGATAAAGTAAAGAACTATTGTTCGTCCAATATCACAGTAATATGACTCGTTCTTTTGATTATTCCGGTTGCCCGTCCTTGAGCCCTTGGCATAATTCGCTTCAATGATGGCCCACCATCAATAAAAATTTTCTTTATATAAAGGGTATCGACATCAACCTTATCGTTCTGTGTTGCATTAGCAATTGCCGAATTAACGACCTTCCGCAAAATCCTAGCACCTTTTTTCGGCATAAAATTCAGCATATTGATTGCCTTATCAACATTCATCCCTCTAACAATATCAGCAACAAGTCTTGCTTTTTGGGGAGATATACGAATCCCTCTCCCTATGGCTCGAGCTTCCATACTATTTACTCCTAATAGATCTTGCCAAGACGTTTAAAATCAAATTACTTTTTACCTTTCTTGTCAGCGGTATGACCATGATATGTCCTCGTTGGTGAAAACTCACCAAGTTTATGACCGACCATATTATCCGAAACAAAAACAGGAATAAATTTTTTTCCATTGTGAACCGCAAAGGTAAGTCCAACCATTTGAGGTATAATATCAGAACGTCGAGACCATGTTTTAATAACCTTACGTGAAGCGCTCTCGTTTGCCTTTTCTACCTTTTTTACCAAATGGTCATCAATGAAAGGACCTTTTTTTACTGAACGAGCCATACTTTACTCCTTGGATCTTATGATCTTTTCTTGATAATATACTTATCACTTGCCTTATTTGTTCTGGTCTTATACCCCTTTGTCGGATACCCCCAAGGAGTACATGGATGACGACCACCGGAGCTTTTACCCTCACCACCACCCATAGGATGATCAACCGGATTCATGGCCACACCACGGACAGAAGGTCTAATTCCCAACCAGCGACTCCGTCCAGCCTTACCCAATTTCTGGCTTTCATATTCTCTATTACCAACCTGTCCTATGCAGGCACGACAAAGTTTATGAAATTTACGTACTTCATTCGAAGGCAATCGGACCAACACGAAATTTCCTTCTTTGGCCATTAACTGCGCGGAGGTTCCAGCACTGCGAACCATCTGCGCCCCTTTTCCGATTTTCATCTCAATATTATGAATAATCGTACCAAGAGGGATATTCATCATAGGCAGACAGTTGCCAGGTTGAATATCAACATTGTCACCAGCTACAATTTGATCACCAACTGATATACCTTCTGGGGCAAGAATATAGGTTTTTTCCCCATCAAGATAACTCAA